>JAIOQY010000165.1 GCA_021108435.1 Candidatus Aegiribacteria sp. | reverse complement strand
ATAACGTCCTGAATAACCTGCACAAGTGATGCACAAGCCCATTCCTAGGCGATTGTGGCAGGTTCATTCAGTGGTTATGGCTCTTATCTCAATAAACAAAGACCAATGGTTTCTGTAATCGCTCCAGATTGAATTCTGCACATATACAAGCCTGTTGAGACCAAATCTCCATTCTGGTTGGTACCGTTCCAAAGAATCGTTTGAGTACCTGCAGTCATCTTATGGTTTACTAACATAGAAACACTTCTTCCAGCAAGATCAAATATTTCTATTTTAGTGAATTCAGAATCAGAAAGCTCAAAGGAAATTGAAGCAGAGCAGTGGAAGGGGTTTGGAGTAGCACAAAGGTCAAGCTGATGAGAAGGCTCAAGGTTGATACCAGTTTGAGTAACTGTGAAGTTAATAGTATCTGCTGCAACAGCAGCACCCTCATCGAAGGATGTTACGATCAGCTCGTTGGAACCAACTTCCGCATAGAAAAAGTCTTCACGATAAGTGTATTTTAGCCCGGTCCCGAAGGCATAAAGGTTACCATCGGTACAACCGAAGTACATCACTCCGTCGGTGATGGAAGGAGTGCACTGAAGCCCCCAGGGGCCGGCATTTGGGTCGTACTCCCAGAGAATCTCCCCGGTCCATGCGCTGGCCGCAAACACCAGGTCATACGGTGCGTCCATTCCTCCCCAGAAGACTATGTCGCCAGCAACTGCAGGTGACCCGTGAATGCTGCTAGGTATCGACCACTGAATGGAACCGTTCTCCCTATCTAGGGCCACCAGGCAGCCAGGTGTTCCAATACTTCCGCATATAATCCAGTCCCCGAACACAGCCGGGGTGGGTTCGACCGGTATAGAACCAAGGCTTGTCTCCCACTCCAGGGCTCCGGTGAGGGCATCGAACCGATGAACCGAGCCGTCCATCCCACCGATGTAGATCTTTCCGTCCACGATGGTCGGTGAAGTGTCCCAGTAACCACCCTCGGTGATGGTGTGCGACCAGATGACGTTGCCGGTCATTGCATCTAGGGCGGAGAGCTGCCCCTGGTACGTCCCGATGTAGAAGATTCCGTTCCATTCACCGATACAGTTCCCAATCACACCGGTAATCTCACGCTGCCATACTACATTACCATCAGCTAGTCCAAGACCAAATACCTCTGTCTTGTTGGTAATGAAACTGCTAGTCGCGCAGGCGATGATTCCGCTTGCGATACAGGGTGTCCCACCGTTGACATCCCCGGCAATGACCGCCCATACACGATCTCCAGTAGCAGCATCGATGCAGTAAAGTGAATCCGATGCCAGATAAAGACGTCCATCATGATAGGTTGGAGGGTCGTCATGAGGTCCGACTGCATAGTTCCATATTTCGCTTCCAGTACCAGCTTCAAGTGCGAAGAGGCTCTGCACCCCCAAATGGTAGACAACGCCCCCCACTACGATGGGATTCTCGAATACATGCATTGTATCACACATGGGAGCCGTCCAGAGTACATCGTTCGTAAGCGGTGCTGGGGATAGGGAGTATCCATAATTCAGGTTGTTCTGCATGTAGGTTGGCCAGTCGGTGTTCAATCTTGGAATGGGCACAAACGGACCTGAATTCAATGAGTAATGCACTGAGTCCGGGATCTCGTTCTCATTCTCTACAATGGCTCGGAGGGGGAGCCAATCACCATCGTAGATTTCACCATCAACTGGTTCTGTGATTGTAAGATTAGTGACAGATATCAGGATTACTGTGAGTATCGTTCCGATAGTCATAATGTCCTCCTATTCTTTTCCATAACGCTTCAAATCAGCAGACTGC
>JAIOQY010000164.1 GCA_021108435.1 Candidatus Aegiribacteria sp. | reverse complement strand
CATACGAATACCATTGAGTCAATTGTGCTGTAGAATCCTTATGGGATCAGGTTATTCCCCTGGAGGATTCCAGTGGATCGGCCAGGGGATGTCTTCGTCGGCAATACCTGATGAGAGCAGCTTACCGCGAAGTTCAGTGAACTCTTTTAAACCGTTTATCCCCAGCTCAAGTTTAATGATTTTCGAATATGCCTGAGTGTAGCAGGAAAGGGCTTCCTCAGTTCTGCCCTGATCGAAGAAAATGATTCCAAGGTTCCCTAGATTGAGACATTCGTTAACCACATCTCCAACCCCGCGTGATATTCTGATGGCACTGTTGTAGCATTCAAGGGATTTTTCAGGTCGATTCTGCTTCCTGTGCAGGCTACCCAGATTTCCATAGGTTATCCCCTGATTAATGGTATCGCCCACATCCATTGCTATTCTGAGGGCGTTCTCATAACACATTCTTGATTCATCCAGTACATTCTTGTTGAAGTGCAGATTTCCAAGGTTCGCATATACAATACCCTCGCTTCGACGATTCCCGAGTTCCTGGTGTATCTCCAGAGCTTTCATGTAGCATTCAAATGCGTCAGATGTTCTTCCCTGACTTGTGAACAGAATACCCAGATTACCAAGGGTTTTCCCTTCGCTTTTGCGGTTCCCGACTTCACGATGAAGCTCCAGCGCCTTCTCGTGACACTCCTGTGCTTCCGCCAGCCTTTTCTGCTTGTAATTCAGATTACCGAGATTGGAAAGTGTTTTACCTTCGCCACTTCTGTCACAGGCTTCATGCGCATTATCCCTGGCTTTTTCGTAATACTCCCTCGCCTCTGTCATTCTCCCTGTTTCCATGTAGAGATCGCCCAGATCTCTCTGTATCTCCACAAACCATTCCTGAAGCAGGTTCTCTTCAGCAATACCGTACATGCGGAAGAGAAGCTTTTCCTGCTCCTCCCTTCTGCCGAGAAGGCCCAGAGTTACATGTCTTATTGTCAACACCTCAAGAAGCTGCTGATTACGCTCCGGTTGTTCAGGAAGCTCCTGCAGCCATTCCTGAAGTTTTGAGGACAGGTCAAGAATAACACTGTGCTGATAGCTTACGGCCGCATGATTCAGAGCCTTCATTCCCCACAGGATAGCCTGTTCAATGTCACCTGCCATTTCCCAATGGTGTACAAGTATGCCGGCAATTTTTTCCTCTTCTTCAGCGTACAGATTCATAACCGATTCGGCAGCTGTCCGGTGGAGGAGTTTTCTGTTGCTCTCAAGTATGCTGTTGTAGGCTGTATCATGAATGAGAATGTTCCTGAAAAAGTATTTCTGCTCGAAGGCTGTTCCCTTTCCTATAAGGAACTTTTTCAGCTCAAGGTTCCGGAATACGCTCCTGTTGAAATCAAGGGACAGTTTTTCCACCATTCTGCTGTAGAGCTTCAGCTGAAACTCAACCCCCAGAACGGATGATTTCTGGAGTACGCTCTTCCACTCCGATGGAAGATGATCCAGACGAGATTGGAGAAGGCCCGCAAGGGAAGATGGGATGTAGATCTCATCAACAGGACCGCTGAAATCCCAGTGGCTATTTGTCTCCTCGATCACATCTGATTCCACAAGATCCAGAATAAGCTCCTCAAGGAAGAATGGATTTCCCTCGGCATGCTCAAGCAGGAAGCTCTCTACCTCCCCGGCTACATTTCCGCTGCCGCTCTCGCTTATTCCGGAAAGTATCTTCACCAGAAGTTCACGACAGGCTTCATCATCCACTTCCGAAATCGTAATTTCCTCAAGGTCTGCTGAGCCTGGTTTGATATCGAACTCGACGGCTTCACCGTTCTCCCGTTCCGGGCGGTAGAGAAGAATAAACATTATCGCTGAGTCGAGGGAACAATTAGCAATAACGAATTCCAGAATCTTTAGGCAGGTACTGTCGATCCAGTGAAGATCATCGAGTATGATCAGAAGACGTTTCTCTTTTGAAAGCACCCTGAATAGGTTGCAGAATGCTATCCTGGTCTCCAGTGCCCTGGTTCTGAGATCGAGTTCCTCCAGTTTATGATCATC
>JAIOQY010000163.1 GCA_021108435.1 Candidatus Aegiribacteria sp. | reverse complement strand
TGGCAACTGTGTTCGGGTTAATCCTGAGAGTTGTAGCAAGCTCCCTTATGGAAGGGAGTTTTCCTTCTTCAGCCAGCATGCCCGAAACAATTCGCAGCCTTATCTGACGTTTCAGCTGCTCGTAAACAGGTATTGCCGACCTTGAATCGATACTGTACATTTGTACCTCTTTCCATCAACTGTATCACTATTATAGTACAGTGATACAGCGTGTCAAGAGGTCATTTTAACTCATATATCAGCTTTCGCAGTCAATCCGCAGCATAACATTCTGATATTCAGTTTTAACAGTCTCTGCAAATCTTCAGCCTGAAATCGAAACACCTTTCCTGGTCATACTAACATTTGCAATGTTGAATATATACTATTTATCAATATTGACAATGTTGGTTGCTTCTTGCATAATTTGTATCGGGTGGTGATATGGAAACTATATATCTTGAGCGATTGATTAACGATCAACGGGATGAACTTCTATCAAAGGATACAGGTACTCCCAGAGAAGTGTCCTGGCGGAATCAGCTGAACCTGGATCGGATAATTGCCATTACAGGTATCAGAAGATGCGGTAAATCAACACTTTTGAGGCAGATAGCGGAATATTGCGGATCAGATTTCAATTATGTAAACTTCGCTGATATAAGACTCACAAGTTTTACAGAATCGGATTACGATATTCTTCTGAATATTTTCAGCAAACCAAATAGTTCATCTATTTTCCTTTTTGATGAGATTCAACTTGCCCCGGGCTGGGAACGCTATTTAAGAAGACTTCATGATCTGGGATACAATATTGTTGTAACTGGTTCCAACAGTTCACTGCTCAGTAATGAACTTGGAAGCCATCTTACGGGCAGATATATCCGGCAGGAGCTGTTTCCGTTTTCATTCAACGAGTATCTTGATTACTATGATTTCAAGTGGGTTCGCGAGTCAACGAATTCCGTATCTCAACTGATGCTATTAAGCAAAAACTACATATTCAACGGTGGGTTTCCTGAGTTCCTGAAGCATAGAAGAAGAGAACTTCTTGAGCATACATACAGTGATATAATTTACCGGGATATCATAGCCAGATATAGTATTAAGGAACAATTGGCTTTCAGGGAACTTGCTCTTTACCTGATGTCTAATCCAGGTATGAAAATATCTTATGGAAAACTATCAAAACAACTCGGATTCCGAAGTTCCACTTCCGTGAAGGAATACATCTCTCATATGGAGGATGTGTACCTTCTATTCCAGATACACAAATTTGACTGGTCTCTCAAGCGCAGCCTGCTTGCACCCCGCAAAGTATATCCTGTAGACAATGGTTTGAGCTGTGCAGTAGCCTTCCGCCTGTCACCCAATCGTGGGCATTTACTTGAAACTGCTGTTTTCAATCAGTTGAGACGGTTCGGATCACCATGGTATTATGCTGACAGAAAAGAATGCGATTTCGTCATTGAAAACAGTGATTCGGGTTACCACTGTATTCAGGCATGCTGGCATCTTGAAGGAGATAATCAGGATAGAGAACTGGAAGGACTTCAGGAAGCCATGCAATATTTTGATAGCGGATCGGGAACAATCGTAACCTACGATCAGGAAAGCACTGTCAAACTTCCTGATGGAAGAACTGCCAGGCTGGTTCCATTCTGGCGATGGGCACATGAACATAATAACACATCACAATAAATTGCATAATGATAGATACTAGTCTGTATCTTCTGTGAACGATGGTTTTGAATCACATGAATATGAGAAGAGCCCGGCGGAATGCCGGGCTCTTCTCAGGTGAAAATCACCTTATTTCGAATGAGGTTCTTAGAAGTTCATTCTCCAGCCAAGGTACATGTCGGTGTAACCGTCAAGCCCTTCAGCTTCGTAACTGACGTTCCGTCCGCCTATCTGGATGGTATTCGCGGGGGTAAGATAGCAGTTGAGACAGAAATCCATTACCGTG
>JAIOQY010000162.1 GCA_021108435.1 Candidatus Aegiribacteria sp. | reverse complement strand
CTTTTGTCCATACCTGTGTTTTTATCGGTTCAGTTAATGGGGACACGCAGCAGAGCCTGCATGTCCCCATGGTGGTGTTTGAGCCTGCATGTCCCCATGGTGGTGTTTGAGCCTGCATGTCCCCGAGTCCTATTTGGATGACAGATTGAAAATTCCGTCCCAGTCCTCATCACTGTTTCTGTATTCTTCCTTCAGATGCCTGCATCTTTCAGCCATCACGATGGAAGGCTCATCATCTATTATTGAGAATTTCTGTTCCGCATCTTCGAATCTGCCTGCTCTGTAGAGTTTCAGCGCTTCAGAATAGCATTCGAGAATCTTCTTCTGCGAATCGGAGAGATCGGTTCTTGCGCAGACAAGTTCAAACACATCCACCGGTATCTTCTGGCCTACAACGCGAATCGTATCGAGTTCACGGAAGACGAAATTATCTGAGGCTTTTATACAGGTTTTCTCCGGAACCATTATGGATGTTCCGTAGACCTTGTTCGCGCCCTCAAGCCTTGAACCAAGGTTGACCGTGCTTCCCATTACAGTGTAATCAAAGCGTTTGGAGGAGCCCATATTCCCAACAACCATTTCGCCTGTACTCAGACCGATTCTTGTTATCAGTTCCGGATACCCCTCTGCTGTAAGCTGAAGATTCATTTCAATATGTTCATTCTGGCACTGAAGGGCGGCGGAACAAGCTCTTTCAGCGTGATCGTCAAGTTCTATGGGAGCTCCCCAGAAAGCTACTATCGCGTCACCTTCGAATTTATCGACAGTTCCGCCCGTTTCAAGGATAATGTCGGTCATTGCAGTGAGGTAGCGATTCAGAAGAGAGACCAGCTCTTCCGGAGAGAGTTTCTCTGAAATACCTGTAAATCCCCTTATATCCGAGAAGAAGGTTGTCATCACTCTTCTGTCCCCACCAAGTACCAGAGTCTCCGGATGTTCGGTCACCCTGGCGACAACATCCGGTGAAAGGTACTGTGAGAAAGCTGTTCTGATCTCCTGCTTTCTCCGGTTCTCCGAGCTGAAGAGAAAAATTCCCCCTGAGAGAATGGTCAGCAATCCGGAAGAAACAGGCCAGACCGTGTCGATCCAGATTCCATTGCGGAACAGCAGAAGTGATATAACCAGGAGAAAAAGAGGCGGGAGTACCGCTAAGGATGCTCCAAGGGGGATTTTTTTGACAGCTGACAGAAAGAGGGCCGCAAACAGGGATACAAGCAATGCAGTGATTACTGAAATCCATCCCCGGATATGATACAGGCAGTCACCGTTCAGAAGATTATCAAGTGCTGTGGCGAGCACCTCAACCCCCGGACACTTGGCAGAATATGGTGTAGGTTTGAGGTCGTACAAAGCAGGGGCGGCGTAACCTATCAGGACGAGTGCTCCATTGAAGAGAGATGAATCGACCGGGCATGGCGAACCTGTCGCTCTGGCGTTAAGAGCAGCAACAAGATCGGCCAGAGGAAGGCTTCTGTAGGTTCCTGCCGGGCCATGATATTTCAACTGCAGTCTGCAGCCGTCTTCAATCGGGAAACTGTTCTCACCAAGGGTAAATCGATCATTATCAACAGACATCTCAGGTTTATCGAGAGCAAGCCATGCAAGTGCTACCGGCAGTGATGCTGCAATGCCGTCCGGTGTTGCCGAAAGGAGTCGGATATTTCGAAAGACTCCGTCCGGATCCTGTCTGTCGTTGCTGCTTCCAAGCAGAGGAACGCCCTGTGCTATCATCTGGCAGGGGGGTATACAGGAAAAGGCGGAATCCAGTTCGGAATAATCACCTGAAATGTCGATGATCGCGTTCTCCGGAACAGGGCTGCCGTCTTCGCGCTGCAGCAGAGACATGACGAATACAGTTCTTCCATCAGACGCGACAGAACCGAAAATACTGTCCTCTGTTACAGAATAGATTGATGGAAGATCGAAGAGGATATCAAAACCGACTGCGTTAGCTCCCCAGTCCTGAAGAATCGCAAGAACATCGGAGTAAAGCTGACGTGGAACGGGAAATGGCAGCTGATCCATGGAACCGCCGTCAAGCAGAATAAGTACAATGCCGCTGTCTGCCTTTTCCGGAGCAGGGGAGAGTCGGAAGCGCAGATCAAGAGTACTTCTTTCAAGACTGTCCGCGAATTCGAGGTTCGAGAAACTCCATGAAATAATAGTTGATAACAGAGCTATCAGAAGAACCTGAAATATCCTTCTTGTTCTGCTGCCGGGCACAAAAGGGTTAGAGAACATCTCTGGTTTTCTCCAGAAGCGGCACTTTCTCCGGTTCGATCTTGCCGATGTCAATGAAATACTGTCTCAGGGCGAGAACGGCATCTCTGTCAAACTGAGTGTCAATACCTTCAATAAGAATATTGAGCGTTTTCTCGAGGGTGAACGGCTCACGGTAATGCCTTTTAGCTGTAAGCGCCTCGAATACATCAGCGACAGCGATGATTTTTCCACCTATCGAGATATCATCACCCTTGAGGCCATCAGGATATCCTTTTCCATCGATTCTTTCATGGTGCTGCGACGCGAATACCGGTATCTGTTCAAGCCTCTCTTCAAATTCAATTGGGGAGAGTATTATTCGAGTATGCTGGACATGTTTTCTGAGTATGGAGAACTCCTCCGTGGAGAGCGTACCGGGTTTTTTCAGAATGCTGTCAGGAACAGCGATTTTTCCATAGTCATGGAGAAGTGCCGCGTAGTAGATCGCCTCGCTTGTGTCACTGTCCAATTTTAGATACTCGGCGATCTTACCTGCGAGAAATGTAACATCAAAGCTGTGCCCCGCTGTAAGTGGATCGCGCGCTTCTATTGAAATTACGAGAGCCTTGATAAGGCTGTCGAACATCCGTTTTCGACTCTCAAGCAGTCTTACATTCTCAATGGTTACTGCTGCTTCCGCGGCGACGATCTGCAGGAATTCAGCATCGTCATTCCTGAAGTTCCCGCCTTCTTTGTTGATGACCTGAAAAACACCGATGCAGTGACCGGAAGGATTGATAATCGGCGATGTAATCATATTTCTTGTTATGAATCCGGTGGTGTCATCTATATCTTTATTGAATCTTTCATCATCGGAGACATTGTTCAGGATAATTGTCTCTGTAGTTTGAAAAACGGAACCGGCGATGCCCTGATCGGCACTGAAGCGGATTTCGTTCGGTTCACCTTCAGCCACGTAGGACCAGAGTTCATCCGTTTTTCTGCTATAGAGGAAAACAGTGGAACGCTCCACATTAAGGACTTTGCTTGTTTCAGACGCAAGAAGAGTTATCAGTGTGTGAAGATCGTGTACTGTACTGACAGCTCTAGTAATTCTGATAATCGATTGGAGCCTAGTCGTATCCCTGTTTGTACTGCTGAAAAGCATAATTCAATCTCCTGAGGGTAATACAATTGTATACTCAATTATACAATACCCATTGTTCAAGGATATCACCAGTTCATATCGTATTCTATGAACCCCTTCCAGAGGGGATTACCTCAAAATAGTCATTGATCTTCCACTGTTCGTTTTCAGAAACTATCTCAATGAACAAGGTGTCTCTGGAGCCCGGGAGACCCCAGTCAACAGGGATAAATGTTCTTTCTCCGGATGAGATCGGATCTCCGGAGGATACTCCCATAAGCATTACCATGCCTGCAACTGATGGATCTGATAGAATATCAGTCAGTATCTGTCTTGCATCTGCGCTACCCTCATCAGGGAGAGCAAGTTCGATTCCGAAATAGGATACGATCCGGGCAATCTGCCCCGGATCATGTGCAAGCACCGAATCTACAACATAAACTGCGTGTTCCGATATCATTTCAACAGCGCCTGATCCATTACCCCTGATGATCGAGTCTCTGAAAGCCGGCAGGATATCGCCTATATCAGAAGGTGTTGAAAAAAGAACCATGGTTAACAGCCAGGAATAAAGCATATAATCTCCAAACTTCAATTGTTGAGACTCCCTCATCAAGTCTTCAATAACGTATAATCATGGTTAATCTAGAGAAAGGGTGTGAAGCTTGTCCAGTATACCGGCGGTAGCTATCGTGGGAAGAATCAACGTAGGCAAATCCACTCTTTTCAACAGAATCGCCGGTGGTAGAATCGCCATAGTTGATGACCTTCCAGGAGTTACCAGAGATAGAAACATGACTCTGGCTAACTGGACCGGATACGATTTTTTCGTAATCGATACGGGTGGTCTTGCTCCTGGAAGCGAGGATGCTTTTCAGGAGAGCATAAGGGAGCAGGTGCAGCTGGCTCTGGAGGAAGCAGACGCAGTAATACTCGTTGTTGATGTTACGTCGGGAATTCATCCGTTCGATATTGAAGCTGCCGAGCTTGTCAGGAAATCAGGCTTACCTGCCTTTCTGGCTGTGAACAAGGTCGATAACGACCAGCGTATTCCGCTGGTCCCGGAGTTTTTCAAACTGGGCCTGGGAGAGCCATGGCCGATCAGCGCTCAGCACGGACTTGGTTCCGGTGATCTGCTTGACGCAGTGGTAGATGTTCTTCCAGCAGTTGAACAGAGTGAAGAATATGAGATATCTCTTGCTGTTGTCGGAAGACCGAACGTCGGAAAGAGTTCAATAGTAAACAGGATCTGCAGAGAAGACCGGAATATTGTTACAGATGTTCCGGGAACTACAAGGGATTCCATAGATACGCTGGTATCATGGAATGACAACGATATCAGAATCGTTGATACGGCAGGACTTCGCAGAAGAACAAGAAAAATGGATAACGTTGAGTTCTACAGCACTGTCAGGGCATGGAAATCCATATCCAGAGGTGATGTTGTCCTGGTTCTTATGGATGCTGCCGAGTATCCGGTTCAACAGGATATCAGGATTGCCGGCAAAGCCTGGGAGATGGGCAAGGGCGTTGTTATCGGTGTTAACAAGATCGATCTGGGAATTGACAAACAACTCTGGATTGACAGTATTATTCAAAGATTTCATCCGGCAAGATGGATCCCGATAATATTCTTCTCAGCGATCACCGGTGAGGGCGTCGGCAGAATACTTTCCACTGTGGTTGAAGTTGCGCGAACAAGAGAGAAGGATCTCTCGACCTCAGAGATAAACAGGAAACTCATGCAGGCAGTCGAGGAAGTGCAGCCGCCAACACCAAGAGGAAAGCCTGTCAGGCTGTTTTACGCCACACAGATCGGTCAGCGCCCTCCTAAAATAATGATATTCTCTAATCGTCCTGAGGATATACCCGAGAATTACCGTCGTTATATTGAGAACAATCTAAGGGAATGTCTTGGTATGAGAGGGGTTCAGATGAAGGTCATTTACAGGAAGAGAAAACACTGATATGACGATGTGGCCCGTTTTATTCTATCTGCTTCTGGGGTTCTTATCCGGTTCCGTACCATGGTCATGGCTGCTTGGAAGATTGAAAGGTGTTGATATTCAGAGCGAGGGTTCGGGCAATGCCGGGGCAACGAACCTCATGCGGGTATGCGGTACCGGATACGGTATCGCCGGTCTTTTTCTTGACGCTGTGAAAGGAGCGTTTCCCGTACTTGTTGCAGCAAATGGAATGCTGAATATTCCCCCGGTCAGTGCTACTGTAGTTGCGATGGTGGCGATTTGCGCTGTTCTCGGTCATGTATTCACTCCATGGCTTGGTTTTCGAGGAGGTAAGGGGGTAGCTACTGCTCTGGGAGTCCTGCTTGTATTATCCCCACTGGCTATAGCAACAGGTGTTGGCGTATTCATATTGACATTATTCTTAACCAGATATGTCTCACTGGGTTCTATCTGTGCTGCTGTCTGCATGATTCCAGCGGTATTTCTGTTCGATCCAGGGGAAGTGCCTGTGCAGGTGGTCATGATTCTCGTTGCGGTTCTGATAATTCTGCGGCACAGACCAAACATCAGGAGACTTCTGCGGGGAGAAGAGAGCAGATTCAGTTTCCAAAGGAGACAGGTGTCAGATTGAGTGATTGGAATTTCGGCAGACTGAGACTTCTTATGGAAAGCCTTGTCTCCAAGGATTTGAAAGTGCGATATAAGCGTTCTGTTCTTGGTTTTGGATGGTTTCTTCTGAAACCTCTTTTCAGCATGATCGTTTATTACTTCGTATTCACGAGAATTTTAAGATTCGGCGGTGCGATTCCCCATTTTTCTCTTTTTCTTCTCACGGGGTTGCTTCCATGGAATTTCTTCTCATCTTCTCTTTCTGCTTCAACATCCACTCTTCTTGACAATCACAGGCTTATCCGGAGTATATATTTCCCAAGAATGTCTCTTCCCGTTGCCGAGGTTCTGGCTAATCTGGTTCACCTTGTCCTGGCTCTGATAGTACTGGAAGCTGTGCTTATAATTTTTGGACATACCCCTGGATTATCAATTATTCTTCTGATTCCCGCTATACTTCTTTTTACAGTAATGACAATCGGTGCTGGAATGCTTCTATCTGTAGGAAATGTCTTTTACCGTGATGTAAAACAGTTTGTGGAAGTTCTGCTTCTTGCATGGTTCTATGCTTCTCCAATAATCTATCCGCTTGATTCTATCGGAGTTAACATTATTGAATCTCCCAGACTGCTTCAGGTTCTGAGATTCAATCCGGTTGCCGGATTCATGGAGATAATGCACTCCATACTCTACGCTGGAACCTGGCCGGCTGCATGGTGCTGGATCTCACTGAGTACATGGTCTGTGGTATTTCTGATATTGGGTTCAGCTGTGTTCAGAAAAGCCGAACCTGTCGTCGTCAAGGAGTTGTAGGCAAATGAAACCAGGCGCAATTCTCATGGATAATGTTTCGCTTGCATACAGGCTGTATCACGACAGGGCGGTAACACTGCGGGAGACGATGCTGAACGTTTTTAATCGCAGCACGAAAATGGAATTATTCACAGCGCTGGATGGGGTGACATTCGATGTTGAACCGGGTGAGGCTCTGGCGATAATAGGTGCAAACGGTGCGGGAAAATCAACTACGCTGAAACTTCTGGCCGGGATCTACGAACCTTCGTCAGGAATTGCGGAAACCGGGGGAAGAATAGCCTCTCTGCTTGACCTTGGTGTTGGTTTTCATCCTGATCTTACAGGCGAGGAAAATCTGATGTTGAACGGATCACTCATTGGTTTAAATAGAAATACCATGAAAGATCTGATCCCTGAGATAGCAGACTTCGCTGAACTGACCCGGTTCATGGATACTCCAGTTAAATACTACTCCAGCGGGATGTTCATGCGTCTTGGCTTCAGTCTTGCAACAGCGGTCGATCCGGATATTCTTCTGATTGATGAAGTCCTTGCTGTCGGAGACGCGAGCTTTCAGGCGAAATGCTACGAACGCATCTGGAGTTTCCGGAAGAGTGGAAAGACAATAATCTTCGTATCACATGATATGAATGCGGTTACCAGACTGTGCACCAGAGCTGTCTGGCTGAATGACGGCAGGATACAGAAGGATGGGGAAGTTGAGGATATTCTTTCAGAATATCTGGATGGTATTCGTTCGCAACATGTTGCCGCGGCAGTCTCACCGAAAGAATGGGGCAACCGTGAAGTGTGGTTCGATTCCGTTACTCTTAGAGACGTGTCGGGTACACCCGCAGGATTATTCCGAAAGGGCGAGAAAATCGTTATCGATGCTGTTATTAAAACCCGTCTTTCAGGAACTGTTGATAACGTGGTGTTCGGATTCTCACTTCACAGACCGGATGGTGAGACTATTATCGGAACAAATAATCTGGAGATGAATGAACCACTGCTTTCTTTCAGCGAATCGGTTGAGGCAAGTATTGAGATAATGCTCGATGTTGAAGAGCCCGGCTCCTACATACTGGGGCTCGCGCTTACAGATCCACTCGCACGAAAGGATTATCACTGGCAGGAATTCTTCTATCCAATTACTCTTCTTGATGTCAGGATCGATCCTCCGCTTCGGCTTTCAAATGTTACATGGAAACAATGCTGAACTGTCTGATGAAGCATAAAAACATCGTGATTGTGATGGCTGTCCTGCTGCCGAGGATCGCGTGGTTCATATATCTGGGAGGCTACTTCCCGGAACCGGAGCGGGATCAGGGTATTTATCTAAGGCTGGCTGGAAGAATCGCATCATCTGAAGGGATGTCCTTCAGTGAAGATCTGGGATGGCTGAAGAATCTAAGAGCTGGAGAAACAAGCCTTGAGGCCGCATGGAACGCTGATCCTGATTATGTATTTGGAATGGTGCCCGTTGAAACTCCAACAGCCTCCCTGGAAATGGGATATCCGGTCATTCTTGCGCTGATGTTCATTATTGCGGGTCCTACCACCGGAGCCGTGTTTCTGTTGAACTGTGTTTTCGCGCTGCTTGGCGCTTGGGCTCTATGGAGAATGGTGGAGGAGAACTGGGGAAAGAAACAGGCATTTCTTGCTGCGCTTATCTGGTCTATTTACCCTTATTACGTTTATTACAGCGCGTATGCAATGACAGATTCCATCCATATCTCCATGCTTCCTCTGATTATGTGGCTGACCATTCGTTCTGTGAAAACGATGAAGGCAGGTTTTCCTGCCGGAATTGTGACGGGATTTCTTTTCCTGATCAGAAGCACAGCCGTGTTTCTGCTTCCACTGCAGCTGTTCTATCTGTTACTCAGGAAAAAATGGAAAACCTCCCTTTTTCTTCTTGCGGGTTTTACTGTCTGCTGCGTTCCCTGGGTTGTGAGAAATCAGATTGAACTGGGCAGTCCTGTATTCCTGCCAACCAAAGGAGCCCTTAATCTGTGGATGCGGAATAATCCTGAGATCATTGCGATGGAAGGGATAGTAGTACCGGGGTGGATCGAGGATGGAATAAACAGGAGGGACTTACTGAAGTATCCGTCCATGGAAGGATTAAACAGCGAACTGGAGAGAAGCAGCGTTCTCTCGGAAAGAGCGAATCAGTTCATATTCGCGAATCCGGTACTTTTTCTCTATTTGTCCGTTATTCGATTCGGTCTGTTCATTTCTCCTGTAGGAGGAACGATTAGCAATCCGATATTTATTCTTGTCGGATTATTCCTGTACCTGCCTTTACTGGTGCTCGGTACAATAGAAATAATCCGGCGGCGTAAAGATGGCAAAATTCTGTTTCTGGCATCATTTTTCCTGGTATATCTTCTCATGCATTCGCTTGCGCACGGTGGAATCCGTTACAGACTTCCGGTAGAGACCGTTCTTATCATCGCTTCGGTTCTGTTTGTATCGAGAAAACTCAGATGGGTTGAGGAGAATAATGCCTGCATTCAATAGGATTCTGTTTGTTTTCCCGGAAACACGATACCCGTCCGGTCAGCCGCCTCTCGGGATAGCGAGCCTGTCCGCTCTGGCAAAATTATCCGGATGCGAAGTGGAACTGTGTGACATGTCTTTTCTGAAAGATCCGTTCAATTCTTTCAAAAGCATGATGCTGAATTACAAGCCTGATCTTATCGCAATATCCATTGTTACTCCACAATTGAAAGCCGCGGTAAGAGTAGCGGAGATTATCCGGAGTTCAGAAATTAATGCAGTTTTTACAGCGGGAGGACCGCATGCGACAGTACTGCCGGAGGATACTCTCAGAAGGATGAAATCAGATTTCGTCTATTCCGGTGAAGGAGAGATAGCATTTTCACGAATTCTTGAAACCGGACGGTGGGATGATGTTCCAGGAGCCTGCTGGATGTCGGGTGATGAAACAAGAAGAAATCCAGGTTTGCTTCTTACGGAGAATCTTGATTCCCTTCCATTTCCGGACAGGTCAATTTTTAATATGGAAAAGTACTTCTCAAGCTGGTATTCGATGGACAGGATTGATTCGTCTCTGCGCGGAACCTCTGTGATGGCTACAAGAGGATGCCCGTTCAAATGCACATTCTGTCAGCCAACGCTGTCCGAAATATTCGGAAAGAAAATTCGGAAGAGATCACCGTCCAATATCGTTGATGAACTTGAGTATCTTAAAGAAAAATTCGGAATTAATGCATTCATGTTCGAGGATTCCACCTTCATACTGGATCATGACTGGGTACATGCCATATGCGATGAGATGCTTTCGCGGGGTGTTGAATTGAAATGGTGCTGCAATGTACGGGCGGATCTTCTGAGTGGTGAATTGCTTGATCATATGAAGGAAGCCGGACTCGCGAAAATCAACATGGGTGTGGAATCCGCCTCTCAGAGAGTTCTGGATGATATCTACAACAAGGGTATAACTGTGGAGGGTGTACAGAAGGCTTTGCGCCTTGCGAATGACAGGGGAATAGTCGTGCAGGGGTATTTTATGCTTGGTGCTCCGGGAGAGACTATCGAAGAGATGAAGAGAACAATTGATTTTGCCGCGAAACAGCCTTTTGACGATGCTGTGTTTGACATCACTACTCCTTTTCCTCATACCATGTTATGGGATATGACGAAAGAGCTTATTAACAGAGATTACAGCGAATTTGACTGTTTTCATACATCTGTCTATTCTCTTGATGGAATTGAACCGGGTTCGATCGAAAAGATGAAGAAAATGGCGTTCCTGAAATTTTATCTTCAACCGAGCAGAATATTCAGAACCATCAGAACGGTTCTGGGTCCGCGAAACCTTAAAAGGACTCTTCTGAAAGCGAGAAGGGTATGATGAAAATTCAAGTGACAATTGATGACATGGGGCTTTCAACATCGGTGAACAAAGCGGCGAAAATACTGCTGAACGCAGGTCGGGTTAACTGCCTGAGCATATTCGTAACAGGCACAGCTCTCGATGAGGCGCTTGATATTGCAAACAGCCCGGGTTTAAGGATATCTGCCCATTTGAACTGCTCGGAGCCTCCATTTCTGACAGGAGTCGAGTTTCCGGACTCTTTCCATACTTGGTTCAGAAGCGGATCTGTTCTGGCCGGGAAAGTCAAAGATGAATGGAGAGTCCAGATTGAAAGAGTTCTCTCAGCAGGCGTGATGATAACCGGACTGGACAGCCATCATCACCTGCATAATCTGTCCGGATTGAGAGAAGTAATACTTGATCTGGCAAAGGAATACGGAATCGGGACGGTCAGAGCAGCTGTTCTGCCTGACAAATTTCGACGCCCATCCGGGATTGTGCTTAATAGTCTTGGCAGGAAACTGAAGAAAATGGCAAAAAAGAGGGGTGTAGTGACACCTGATTTGATGCTTGGATTCTCCAGAAGCGGGAATGTTACAAGGAAGTACCTTGAAAGACTTTCCGGGAGCCTTAAGCGTGAAGGTCTGGCTGAACTCGTGACGCATCCGGCTATTTCTCCAGTATGGGCTTCAACACAACCTGATGAATTGGAGTTGATGCGATCAGAATGGTTCAACGAATGGCTGAAGCGAAGTTAACCAGGAGAATACTTCTCCTTGCGCTTGTTGCTCGAATTATAGTGTTTGGAGCAGCATCTCAGGGAGTATTTCTTATCGGTGAGGGCAGAACCCAGTCCAATCTGGCTGAAAACCTTCTCAGCGGAAATGGTTTCATGCTTTCAGGATCAATGCTTTATCCTGAAAGGGAAGCCGAAGCAAACCCCATGTTTCAGAAAACATTTGAGTTCTACAGAAGAGTTAATGCGTACTACGGGGGATTAAGACCTGACAGGCCTACGACGTTTCTTGTCCCTGGATATGCTGTTTTCATGGCCTCCATATATGCGATATTCGGATCGGGAAATTTCCTGGCCGTACGTGGTATACAGCTGTTTCTGGGACTTTTTACCGTGTTGATCGGGATGAGGATTGCCGGAAGATTTCTTTCGGGGAAATACCTTGCGTTAGCCGGGATATTCATGGCTCTTGACCCTTTCGAACTCTATTACGAAGCGATTCCCGCAACACAGGCGCTGTTTTCTCTGTTATTCCTGATTTCAGTGCTTCTATCATTGAAACTCCTTGAAGGCTCTCATTCGACCGGGAAAATGATATTGATAGCAGCAGTAACCGGGCTTGCATGGGCATGTTCATTCTATGTCCGCCCCGTTTCTCTCCCCTTGATGATATGGATAACTCTTCTGCTTCCGTTCGCGCCGAAGATCAGGCAGATCTTGTCTGTGAGACGGAAGGCGGAAATCTCTACATTCAAAGCCGAAGTATTTTCCTTAAAAGGATTTTCTTATGGCATGGTTGTTCTCGGGGTTTTCATGTTGCTTATGCTTCCATGGGGATTGAGGAACAGGGAAATTTGCGGATCTTTCCGGATTATGCCCACTCAGGGCGGTGTGAATCTGTGGGAATACAATGGAAGGATATTCACAGAACATTTTGTGAATGAGGTTGAAGGGGCAAAACTGCTATATGGAGATATCCGGAGAGAATACATTAATAAGCTGAATTCGCCCGAGCTTGCGGAATTCCCGGAATTCAGAGATGAATCCGAATGGGAAAGAGATAGAATCCTGTTCGAAAGGAACACAGCTTTCATGTTTCGGAATCCAGTACTGACACTTAGATTGATCTCTTTGCGATTCATTGAGTTTTTCAAGCCTTTTCCTTTGAATTCCTTCTCTGTTCTGTATACTCTGGCTGGGCTTCTGTTCTTTTTCTGGATACTGTTCTTTGTGTGGGGCGGAGCTGTCAGATGCTGTTTCAGCAAAGGTGTCGGCGGATTCTACATTGCTACAGGAGTGGTCGGGTATGCACTGATGCACCTGCTCACCGCCTCAGGAACTCCTCACCGGGTCGCGATTGATTATCCCATGGCAATACTCGCGATGATCGGGGTGCAGTATTCGCTGGAGAGATATCAGTCATGGAGGGCAACCGGGAATGCCTGAAGCGCCAGTACTCTTTGTAAAGACACACGCCTTCGGAGACTCGATGATCTGTACACCTGTTGTACAGGCTCTCATAAAGGAGAAAAAGGGAATCTGCTGGGTTCTTACAGGTCCCTCTGCTGCAGATGTATGGGAGCGTGTTCCCGGCATTGACAGAATATTTACAGCACCGGTTCCGCCATCGGGCAGATCCGGTTACACAGGATTCCTTAAATGGACTATCCGGAATAGAAAACATCTGAGAGGTGTTGCCGAGTCATTTGTATTTCAGGGTTCTCCCGCAGTAAGAAGGTGGGTGAGGTTTCTGACCGGAGCGCCAATGAGATCCGGAGGAGGTTCAGCTCTCGGAAACTGGGAAGAGGTGTTTCCGATGAAGGAGACGGACTACGCAGGATATTCCTATTCAAAAACTGCCGGGGTCCAACCCTCTGACTGGAGACCGCTTTTTTCGCTCAAAAATTCAGAGCGTGAATGGGTTGACAAACTTGGAATAAGCGGTTCGTATTTTGCCATTGCGCCGGGTGGAGGAAGAAATCCGCGAGATAACGTCCTGGAGAAGAGATGGCAGCCTTCGAAATACGCGACCATCGCGAACAGGCTGGGAAAGATGGGCATCAGGGTGCTTCTTGTAGGAGGAATCGGTGACAGTGACGCTGCAGAAGAAATGATTTCCATGGTTACTTCAGAGGTGTTAAACATGACCGGAAAAACAACATGGGGTCAGACAGCCGCCCTGTTTGATAGATGTATTGGATTTCTGGGCGCTGACAGCGGGACGGCACACCTGGCTGTTGCCAGAAAATTGCCATCCGTTGTACTGTTCGGTCCGACTTCACCCTGTACTCTGTACGCTGAGGGTCTTATTACTCCCGTTGTCGCGGATGTTCCATGTTCGCCGTGCTATTCAAACAGTCTTTTCCCCGGTTGTTCGCAGAAAAGAGCGATCTGCATGGATTCACTGGGAACTGACGATACATGGTTTTCGATTCAGAAGGTGATGCATGAGAATTACAGCTGTTAACCCGCCGTTTCTTCCCGATTACAGCAGAGGACAGAGAAGCCCGGCAGTTACAAAGAGCGGGACACTTTACTACCCGATATGGCTTGCTTACGCTGCCGGTGCTCTTGAACAGAGCGGGAATGAACTGGATCTGATTGATGCCCCCGCTGACGGGCTTGATATTGCGAAGACCGCGATCAGAATTGACGAATTCAATCCCTCACTTGTAATAGTGGAGACTTCCACGCCATCCATTGAATCGGATGTCAGGTTCGCGGACAGTCTCTGTAAGCCGGGAAGGACTGTTATGCTTGTGGGGACTCATCCATCTGCTCTCCCGGAGGAGACACTCCAGCTGGGCAGCAGATTTGACGGGATTGTTGTGGGAGAGTATGAGATACCTCTTGTTAAGCTTGCTCAAGCAATTGAAGTAAGCGGAAATCCAGCTGAAATACCGGGTCTGTTTCTGAGGGGTCCGAAAGGAGAAGGTTATTCTACGGGGCATTCAGAAAGACTGGATGATCTTGATTCTCTTCCATTTGTCAGTACAGTGTATGCGAAACACCTCAATATCAAAAACTATAACAATCCTAATGCTCTTTATCCGCAGGTTATGATCATGGGTGGCAGGGGCTGTCCTTATGAATGTACGTTCTGCGTATTTCCCCAGGTTCTTCAGGGAAGAAAATTTCGATATCGATCGATAGATAATATCATCCGGGAAATGCTCTGGGTGCAGGATAATCTTCCCGATGCCAGAGCGGTATTCTTTGAAGACGATACTATTTCCGTTGACAAAAAGAGACTGCGTGAATTGGCTGAAGCGATGATCAGAGCAGATGTGTCAATTTCCTGGACATCCAACATTCGTGCGAATGTCGATTACGAGACGCTTTCAATTTGCAGGAGAGCAGGGCTTCGATCGGTCTGCGTAGGTTTCGAGAGCGGCAGCGACGAAATGCTCAGAAATATGAAGAAGGGTATAACAACTGAGATGTCCAGGGCATTCATGCGGAACGCTGCTAAGGCGGGTGTTCTGGTGCATGGGTGTTTTATGGTTGGAACAAGAGGGGAAACCGGTAAAACAATGGAGGAGACCCTTGAATTCGCGCTGGAGATCAATCCTGATACAGCGCAGTTCTATCCAATGATGGTTTATCCAGGCACAGAAGCATACCGGCAGGCGGATGAATCGGGAAATCTTACCGCTACTGAATGGAGGGACTGGCTGACGGAGGACGGACTTCACAACTGTGTTGTCAGCACGGATGAGCTTACATCAGAACAGCTCGTTGATTTCTGTGACCATGCGCGCAGGAAATTCTACCTCAGGCCGCTTTATATTTTCAGGAAAATGCGTGCATGCCTGCTGGATGCTGACGAACGAAAGAGGACATTCAGGGCTTTCTCAACCTTCCGGAAATATATACTCAGAAATTCGAGAAAAAAATGAACGATCTCACGAATTCATCTGTTCGGGCAAGTGTAATCATACCCAGTTACAATGATTCAGATCAGCTTGTCAGATGTCTGGATGCTCTCGATTGTCAGACAGTCAGAAACAGTCTTGAAATCATTGTTTCTCTTGACGGCGGGAATCCGCTTCCTCCACGAATACAGGAAAAAGCTGACATGATAGTGGAGGGATCGCACTCCGGTCCCGCTTCAGCAAGGAACAGAGGGTGGAGAGCCTCCAGTGGTGAGTACATACTCTTTACGGATTCGGATTGCGAACCTGAAAAAGACTGGGCTGAACGATTGCTCAGTGTACTGAAAGCAGGAGCTGATGCTGTAAAAGGAGCTTACTCAAGCGGAGGATCGATAATCATTCAGAGACTTGCGCAGATAGAATTTGAGGAAAGGTATCAGCTCTTAATAAAACACGGAGATACAGATCTTGTTGATACATATTCTGCAGGTTTTAAAAGAGAAGCTCTGGAGCGTGCAGCAGGATTTGATGAGTCGTTTCCAATGCCTGATCATGAGGATGTGGATCTTTCTTATCGAATGAAAGCCATGGGCATGAATCTTATGTTTGAACCGGATGCTCTGGTCGCCCATACACACAGAGAGAGCTGGGGAGAGTACTTCCGGATGAAAGTATCCAGGGGAAGATGGAGAATGAAAGTTCTCAGAAAGTTTCCGGATAAGGCTGGAGGAGGATCTTATACTCCATTCGCGCTGAAACTGCAGATCATCATGTGTATGCTTCTTCCTCTCATTTTTGTACTGTCAATAACGGGATATCCATCATTTGCTGGTATGTGGGCCGGATGCATCATCATCTCTTCAATTCCTCTTATGCTGATAGCTGCGGGGAATGAGCCATTTCTGATTCCCATTCTTCCTCTTTTTGTAGTATGGCGCGGGTGTGCGCTTTTTTCTGGAATCCTGTTGGGTATATTTACCGCCGGAAAGGCGGGAGAATGAAATTCGTTCCTGTTAGAAAAGCAGATCGTGTTCTCAGCGTGCTGCTGGTTATTTCGGATGCGATTGCAATTCCTGCATCATTCATTCTGACCTGGTTTCTGAGGACTTCTGTTCTCAGATCCTTGCTGCCGGGATTTTACCATTCCATCCAGACTTACATCACGGTTCTGCCGGTTGTTGCTATACTGTGGCTGATTTCCTTTGCCGGAGTCGGGCTCTACAAACCAAAGCGTTATCTGGGAAGTCTTGGTGAACTGCAGAAGCTCATGAAAGCCCTTTTGTATCTTGCTGTTGCGCTGATGGCAGCAAGCTATCTTGTACGGATGGACTATTCGAGAATAATGCTTCTCATGTTTATCGGAATCTCAATTCCCGTGGCTGCTGCCACTCGATCTGTCGGGAGAAGGATTGCGCATATCATAGCGCCCATTGCAGAAGTACCGAGGATTATTGTTGTTGGCACAGGAGAAGTAGCTTCGAGGATTATATCAGCTCTTTTAAATCTGCCAGGGAAGCCCCCGGAGATAATCGGTATCGTATCTCCCGGAGATATCGAAAATGATGAATTTGAGGGTATACCAATTGTAGCATCACTTGCAGACATAGTTGAACAGATAAAAACTTTAAAGGTTGATGAGGTATTTTTCGCTGCGCCTGAGCTTGATAGATCCGAGATGCTGTCGATTATATCGAATGTTACCGGAAACGAGGTTCATTTTCGACTTGTAACCGATCTGTTTGAGATCGCCATAGGCGGAACAGATCTGGATGATATGGTTAAACTGCCAATTATTGAAATCGGTTATGGTGAGCCTGGAACCCTGCACAGAATTACAAAGAGAATTACGGATGTTCTTATTTCTATTTTCATGGCAGTGCTTCTTTTCCCATTGATGGCTGTTCTGTATCTGATTCTTCTGGTTACAGGTAAGGGATCACCGATCTTTAAACAGAGAAGGGTTGGATTGAAAGGGAAGGAATTCACTCTGCTGAAATTCAGAACAATGAAACCTGATTCGCATGAATATGAGGTTGCTCCGGTATCCATGGATGATACAAGAGTTACCCGGACCGGGAAATTCCTCAGAAGAACCAGTCTGGATGAACTTCCGCAGCTGTTCAACGTCATCCGTGGCGAAATGAGCCTTGTTGGACCAAGACCCGAGATGACTTTTATCGTAAAGGAGTATAACGCCTGGCAGCGTCACAGACTGGATGTTAAACCGGGCCTTACCGGAATGTGGCAGATAATGGGAAGAAAAGAGCTTCCCCTGCACGACAACCTGGAATATGATTACTACTACATCAGAAATCAGTCATTGATGCTTGATTTTACTATTCTGATGAAAACGCTGATCACGATTTTCAGGGGAAGGGGAGCATATTGATTTTATTTCTTATTGCGTCATTGGTTTCTTTTGCTCCCGGACCCGGAGTATCCGGTTGTACTTGCTATCCATACGCATTTGCTGACGATGCTGCTTCCTGTCTGTATGCTCCTGCAGGACTTGTCCGGATTATTGGGACTGAATATGCTGTATACGCGGCTGCCAGTGATGAGAATAACAATGGTATCTATGCTGCTGCAGCCACAGAATCAGGCTCGATTCACTGTGGAGCCGGACTGGGGTGGACTCGATCCGGATCAGATCCTGATACACTTGACGCATCTGTGAGTATCGCCAGAACACTTCGAGGAGATCCTGTGGGATTCATGGAAGGAGTCTTTGGACCAAGTATTTCTGTTGGAGCGTCACTTGGATTTGCCTTAACTGATGAAACCGAACCTCTGAATATGCTTTCAGCTTCTTTGGGATTTCAATTCTCGATCTTTCCAACAGTAGCCATCGGTGTGAATTTCTCAAACCTGAGAATATTCGGCGATAAACTTCGTGATCGAGAGATCGGTTACGGTATTTCAACTGTATTTCACAGAGGATTCCGAGGACATTTCTCAGTCACGGAAAGCAGACCTTCATTCGGCTTTGATCTTTCCGTCAATGACTGGCTTTCTGTAAGAACCGGTTCAGACGGATTATCGTGGAATGCCGGTCTTTCTGCTTATTACCGTTCCTTAAGAGTTGACTGGGCAGTCATGCTTGATAATCATGATAATCGACAGGTTCTTGGTATATCATTCTCTCCCGGAGGATTCTGATGAGCGCTCTCGCTTCTGTCCTGCTGATCCTGCTGGCGGCGGTTCCCGATTCCACGGATGTCGATCTGATACCTGAAGGCTGGACTATGGGCTGGAAATGCCTTGTGTCGGCAACCGGGAATGGAATGTGGGCTGGAAACCATCCAGTAATTGATAGCACCGATGTGGATGCTGCACTCAGTATAATGGCGGAATCACAGGAAGTAGATTTCCTTGCAACCGGAGCACTCATGAGTGACTCTTCAGATACATTTATTTTTCGCAGAGCCAGAGCAGTTGTGAAATGGCCAGGCACTCCATGGGTTGGAGCGGGTCTGTATCTGCACGACAGGCAGCCATTTATTCCGGGTCTCAGTAATCCGCTGGTTGAATGGGGCTGGATCGATATTGATTCACTGCAGGGATACGGTTTCTCAATTGGTGGAATTCTGGGATTTAATGGTGAATACATGATTCAGCAGACAGGTTCTGATACCCTGACTCAATTGAATATCAGTTCACCATGGATGGGCTTTGCAGGTTTTTCGTACTCACGGGTACACTATCATTCCGCGGAATCTCCGCTGGATGATAACATTGTATTGAATGCTCTATCAATCAGAAGTGATTTCAGATATTTCAAACCATGGTTTTTAATCGCGGGAGCGGAAGGTGAGAAGGGCAGATGGGCAGTAGCAGGGGAGATTCGTGATTTCAGAAACTTCACAACAGCTCTGGGAGAAATTGAAGTTGTTCCTGGTATCGCTTTTGCCGGAGAGGAATTCTCAGCTCCTGGAGATGCCTTTGTACCGGGTCAGAGATTACTCAAACTGGGAGCATACCTCAGATCTGTAAGGTACATTGCCAGTGCGGGAATTATCGGTATGCTTGATCTTGAAAGTGATAGTCTCAGCGGGGTATCAGTAACCGCAGCAATGGTATCCGAATCGTCCGTCTTCTGGGATATTGAATTTGACGTTTATGCTGATGGAGATTACAGAGCAGTTTTTGGAGCTGGTACAGCAGATTCCTTTGCTTCTGCGGGATTAAGTGCTGAAATTCTGGAAGACAGTACGAGATTAACCGGTATGGCTTCCTGCACTCCAAGGGAGGATGTATCTGCGGCATTGACAATTTCAGCTGATGTTGACGGCAGCCTTGATCCCGCATGCGGATTGGATATCTCGACAGCTCTCGGACCTGTGTCAGGTCTGATTGGAATACACTGGGAACATGGTAGTGACGTGACTCTTTCAATAAACCTGAGAGGGCTTCTGCATTGATAAAAAAACGAATGGCGTTGCTGATTACGATACTTCCGGTTCTTATTTCAGGATGTTCCTTAATCGTTCCGATTGAAAAACCACAGAAACAGGGGGAGCAGCTCTTATTCTGGATGCCGGAAGCCATCTCTGTACAGGTTCTTTCAGACTGGAACGAATGGGGAGGATCTGAAAGCGCCGGAGGTATAATCGATCCGTTGATCGGCAGAATGAAAAAACAGGAGAATGGATTCTGGGCTTTGGATATCAGTGAATTAGACGCTGGCTCATACAGGTATGCATTCTTCATTAACGGGTACAGGTGGATCAGGGACCTCGATAATCCCGAAACTGCAGTTTTCAGAGATAAGGTCGTTTCTGTTATTCTGATCTCTGACTGAGCAGTCTTGAAAGGAAGTAGCTTTTGGCATCTGTGAGATTTGAGGGGATTAGTAAGATCTATCAGAAAGATATCCTTGCACTCGCGAAATTTACTCTGGAAGTTGAAGATGGCGAATTACTTGCTCTTGTAGGACCCAGCGGGTGCGGCAAATCAACAACTCTCAGATTACTTGCAGGACTGGAAGAGCCCACAACAGGAGAGCTTTTCATAGATGATCAGCCAATCACAGATAAGAAGCCGCAGGATAGGGATATTGCGATGGTTTTCCAGAATTATGCTCTGTATCCTCACATGACGGTATTTGACAATATGGCTTTTTCTCTGAGAATGAAGAAGATGCCGAAAGAACTTATCAATAAGAATGTTCAGGAAACAGCGGAAATACTTGGTATTTCAGATTATCTTAATCGGAGACCCAGAGAGCTTTCAGGTGGTCAGCGCCAGAGAGTTGCGGTTGGCAGAGCAATTGTCAGACATCCATCCGTATTTCTTTTTGATGAACCTCTTTCCAACCTTGATGCTAAACTCAGGGTGCAGATGCGAAACGAATTAAGCCGGCTCCACACCAGGCTTCAGGCAACGATGATTTACGTAACACATGATCAGGCAGAAGCAATGACTCTCGGGGACAGGATAGTTGTCCTGAAGGATGGCTATATTCAGCAGATCGCTTCACCTCTTGATTTATATGATTTCCCTGAGAACAGCTTTGTCGCAGGATTCATAGGCAGCCCCGCAATGAATTTCCTTCCTGTAAGCCTTGAGGGTTCAGTGCTGCGTTCAGGTGATAATCTGATACAGGCTTCCATTTATTCTGGTGTGCCTGATGGGGAATATACATTTGGAATCAGACCTGAGGATATTCATCCTGCTGCTGACGCTCCACTTGAGGGTCGTGTGGAGGTTCTTGAAACTCTTGGAAATGAAAATATTATTTACATGAAATTCGCCGGAAGGCAGTTCACAGTCAGATGCGGTCCTCAAGTTCAGATTGTTCCTGGAGAGACCCTCAGATTTTCGATTGATATCAGTAGAAGTCATTTATTTGATCCTGACGGCATCCGAGTAAAGGTTGATGTATGATCTGTATCTTTTTCAGGCAACTTTGCCGGAGGCAAAGTATTTTGAGGGGCACGCAGCAGAGAGTCATGTTCTTTGGGGACACGCACCAGAGAGTCATGTTCTTTGGGGACACGCACCAGAGAGTGCATGTCCCCGAGTACTGTTGTATAAATGAGTGTAAGTGTGTCGATTCCGGTTATTCTATGAGAGCTGGTGAAATATGCATGTCAGTATAATCGGTATTGCATTCCTTGGAACTCTCACTTTAAGTGCGATTTTCACTCCCGCTGTACGGCGTATCGCTTTAAGAACCAATGTTGTTGACAGACCCGGATCCAGGAAAAGGCATCTGCTTACTACACCCCTGCTCGGAGGTCTTTCGATTTATCTCGCATTCGGCATTGTTCTTTTGGCGGGTATGATTATCTTGAAAGATCCATCCGGTAATATGACTTCTCTTGGCTGGAAACCACTCTGCCTGCTTGTAATTCTTGGCGGTGGATTGATGGCGTTGGTTGGCCTTGTGGATGATATACTCGGATTATCTCCTGTTCTCAAGCTTGTATTTCACACTTTTGCCACGCTTGTTGTAGGGTTCATTTTTGTTGTTAAAGGAACCCTGCTCAATATTTTTCTGACAGGCAGCAGTCTTGCCTGGCTTGCAGCTCCACTCACGGTGTTATGGCTTGTCGGAATTACGAATTCTCTGAATCTTCTTGATCATGCGGATGGCCTTGCAGCCGGATCGAGTGCCGTTGCCGCGATATTTTTCATGATTATCAATCTCCTGTCAGGTAATTATCCTGTAGCCTTAATTAGTGCTGCGCTTGCCGGAGCTTCAGCCGGTTTCCTGATTTTCAACTATAATCCTGCGTCCATTTTTATGGGTGATTGCGGAAGTAATATGCTGGGTTTTGTGCTGGGTATCATTGCTGTTCTCGGTGTTTACACGCCTGAGGGTTCCATTCGTGAGATAGCTGTGCTCGCTCCACTGCTTGTGCTTTCCATTCCTCTGGTTGATACAGTGTTTGTACTGAACTACAGAAGGAAGACAGGCAAGCCTCTCTTTAGCGGAGACAGAAATCATCTTGCTCACCGTCTGATGAGAATCGGACTCTCTCATAGCCAGGCTGTAAAGGTTTTGATTGTGATTGCTATACTTATGGGAATCCTTGCCCTTCTTCTGCCTACACTTAAACCTTATCAGGCTGTATTGGTACTGGCTCACGCTCTCGGGCTTATCAGCCTCCTGTCATTCTTCATCAGCCGCGCAGAGAAGGTAAAAAAAGAATGAAGGATATTCCAAGATCAGTTATAACAGTAATCGTAGGCCTGATTATTCTGGGATCCATATTCTTGATTTACACGAACAGCAGAAGCAGTATTCTTATAAAGGAACAGTTTGCAGTTGCCGGGTCGGCTCTTGTTTTGTTTGTCACTGCGATTATTCTGATCTCCGGAAGAAAAATAGCGGCGAACAGACTTACTCTTCCATTATGTCTTTCCTACATCCTTCTGATCGGATGGGTGATATTTCGATTTTACACAGGATCCAGATCCGTAAACGCCATGAAGATGATATACAGTCTTATCGCCCTTGGCGGACTGGCTGCTGTAATCTCGATGACGTTTACCAGATCCAGCAGGGATATGATTCTATGGATTCTCGTGAGTGCTTCCGTTCTCCTGTCAGTATACGCTATGGTGCAATCTCTCGGTTTCATGATATTTCCATGGGACAGCGGATTGACTATGCAGGCAAGAAGCTCTGGAACCCTGGGCAACGCAAACCTGCTGGGAAGTTTTGCTGTAGCAATGCTTCCTGTTGGCGCTGGATTCCTTCTCGGCAGAGAAAGACTCGCTAAGATCCGAATTCCCGTTGTGCTTATTTTTGTTGTACTATGTTCTGGTGCCCTGATTGCAAGCAAGACCCGCGGAAGCCTGATAGGTTTGTTTGCCGTTGCCGCATTTGCGCCATTTGCACCGTTCATAAGGAAGAACAAACGTCGATTGATACTTGTCAGTCTAATGCTTCTTGTACTGATAGTCGGTTCTATCTTCTTCATGCAGAACAGGATGGAAGAATTAACAGATACAGAAAGCGGTGGAACCTTACAGGTTCGAAAACTCATCTGGTCCGGTTCTCTATCCCTGATTGCCATGAATCCTGTATTCGGCCTTGGACCGGGGTCTTTTCAGATAATGTTTCCACAATTCAGGGATCCTGAATATTTTACTCTTGGTGTTAGTCATAATACACTGCATTCACATTGCGAGTATCTGGAAATCCTTGTGGATATTGGTATTATCGGTTTTCTATTATGCGTAACGGTTGCCTTTTTCTTTATCAGAATACTACATCGAAAAAGGAAAACCCTCATCCAACCTTCGGAGAACATAACTTCGTACAGTGAGGACTGGACAGTACTCGGACTTTACGGAGGTGTTATAGCTCTGCTGTCGGAAGCAGCTGTTTCTGTTGCTCTTCGGTGGCCACCGTCCGCGATTCTGCTTGCCATACTGCTCGGGCTTATTCTTGCGTCTATCCCGGCAAGGTGGAATCTGATGAAAGGGAAAGTAAAAGCTGGCGCTGTTATGGTTCTATCCATTACTGCTGTCATTCTGGGTTGTGTTGCTTTTCCATATTACGTCGCATCAATGAGATCCGGAAGACAGCTGTTCATAGGCAAGGATATGTATCTGACGAAGATCCAACCGATAATGAACGATATTGTGAATACTGCTTCAGCCTGGAACATCTCCAGAAATGATGAGGACGCAGGAAGGGCTCTGTATTACTATGATACTGCCGTTCAGCTGGCGGACAGTTCAATTTCATGGTGTTCGAAATGTGTTGAGACTAATCCTGATGAACTCGGCGGGTGGTATGCTCTCGGAAGCTCTTATGTCACCAGAGCTTTACTGTGCAAACCGCTATCAACTCCGATGATAAACATTATGCATATGAGCGGAAGAGTTCCTTTTGATCTTGAAGAGGCGGATCGATATGTGAATCTTGGACTTGCCGCCTACGATTCTCTGATGAAAAGAGCACCGAATTATGCTGAGGTACATCATAATATCGTACTGATCCGGACAAATCTTGGCGACACGAACGGCGCTCTGGCTTCAATGAGAACCGCATGGAGACTTCATGCTCACAACAGAGATAAATACATAAGACAGTCATTCCTTCTGGCTCCGCTTACTGAAGAGACAGGTGCATGTCATCTCCAATGGCTTGGAATGATCGGAGATGAAGATCTGTTCAGTACAATGACAGATTTCAAAAGAACAAGATACATTCAGATATTGCTGTTTTATACCGGAAATACTTTTCTGAAACATCCGGATTCAGCTGACAGCTTGTTTCATGCGTTCTCAAGCATCTCTGACAGTCTCGTACCGTCTGTCACGAATGAACTTAGAAGCGGAATGGAATTTCAGCTGAGAGAGCTGGAAAATGGACTGGAAATAATACAGAGAATGAATTCAGGTGATACTTCAGGTTTGATGGATGAACTCAGTCAATTTGCTCGGGAAGATATTGAAATACTCCCCGCACAGTTCACTGCTATGGGTCTGCTTCTTGCGGAGAAAGGAGAAATGGAGGGAGCAAGAATACTGGAGAACATATTACGGGATTATATTATCTATGGCAATTATAATAATATGATCGTCTGGCCTGGTGGCCCCGTAGATCTCTTCATAGCGCTTAACAGTATGCTGCTCTCTTCCGATCTGGAAACGCCCGAACAGAGAGAGCTGTTTTTAGATAGTGAAAGCCTGGCTCTTATCCTGGACAGATATGTGTTCGATACAGTGAGTTTTGTTAACTCAACCCCTGGCTTCAAAGAAAATGTTCCATCTTATTTACAGGATTTCTTCAGCAGCATCTGGAAAGAAACAGGTGGCCCTTTGTATTGCTATTCGAACAGTATGCTGCACGATGATTCATTATCTGTTGTAATCAGAGACGGATCACTTCTGGAAGGAGCATATTCCGGGTTAACGCAACTGGAATTGGAAAACCCGGATAATCCTGAAATACAGAAGCTTAAGATAGCATGGCTCTATATTCTGTTTGTTTCATTCTACTACGAGAATCCAACCTTCTCATCCGAACAGACAAAATATATCGCAGATGGTTTAAGGAGTTCAAGGGGCAATCTTGTGGAACTGATTGGTGAGACGGAAACAAGGTATCAGATAGGAAGTATGCTCGACGGTATGGATGCGGTTGTGAACAGCCTGCACAATCCGTTATACGGTCAAGTCATTGAAATACTTAAAACAGATCTTGTGATGGGCCGGATCTAGCCCGCATAAATCACCAGCCATCTGCTGCAACACCACATATGCAGGCGTCTACTTCGTTATGTTCATACATCCGTCCTCAATGCTTTTCGGGGACACGCAGCAGAGCCTGCATGTCCCCGAGCCTCCGCGCAAGCCTCGTATCCACCAGCATCTGTGGCGTTTCGCTACGAAGGCTGGTGATTTTATGCAGACTAACTGCCGCTACTTGCCACAGATGCATATCCAAGCTAGATTTAACTACCGAGTTCTCGCTTATGAATTTGAAGATTCACAAGGCGGTTGCATCCGCCTTTTATTTTTATATGTGGCTGGGGTATGAATGGAAACTGCGAATCTTGATGGGGTTCTTAGAAAACTGGTTGCCGGGGAAGAACTTATGCTTGTTGATCTGACCCTGACTAAAGTTGGCAGAAGTCACATAATCAGAATTCTTGTTGATTGTCAGGGCCGCGTTACTATCAGCCAATGCGCGAGATTATCCAGGAAAATTAAGGATACTATTGACACGGATATGCTTCTAAAAGGAGAAAACTACCGACTTGAGGTCAGTTCTCCCGGTGTGGGAAGACTTCTTCACACAGAGGTCGATTGGAATAGAACAATCGGCAGGAAGCTGGGTATTGAACTGGACGATGAAGTAATCGTTGACTGGCTCGAGCATTACGATGATGGAATACTGACTTTCAGAAGCGGGAGAGTAGTTGCTGTTGATGCAATCAGGAAGGCTCTTGAGGTTCTGGAATAAACAATACATTAGATAAGAGAGCAAGGAGTAAAAAGTGCCAGATAACTACCAGAGAATAGAAGCCCTGGCCGCAGTGATCAGGGAGAGCAGGGGAGCAAATCAGGAACTCCTGCTGGAATGGTTAAAAAGAGCTCTGGTTGAAGCCACAGAGCTGGAATACGGTTCTCCTCAAAATATAAGTGTAACCTGGAATCAGAGAACAGGTGATGTAAACGTTGTTACTCTGAAAGTTGTGGTAAAGGAAGTTGAGGAGAACAAAGAGCATTTACAGATCACAAGGAGACAAGCAAGAAAGTACCAGCCAGATGCTGAACAGGGCGATACGGTTGAGGTGCCGGTAGATTTCGACAATTTCAGCCGCTCCTCCGTTAATGTTTTCAGGCAGCAATTCCATACACTCGAACGCTCTGCTGAGCGGGAACAGGTGTATAAGGAGTATTCCAGCCGTATCGGACAGCTGATTCCAAGATGCGTTGTACAGCAGGTTTACAGGAACAGAGTCAATGTTCGCGTTGCAGGACAGATTGAAGCTGTAATCCCACCAGAGGAAAGAGCAAGAGGTGAGCGATTTGAACATGGGGATACAGTTCTCCCTGTTCTGGTAGAAGTACAAAGCCCGGAAAGCAGCGAACCTCAGCTTGTCCTGTCAAGAGCAACGCCTCTGCTGATCAAGAGATTATTTGAACGAGAAGCTCCGGAGATTGACGAAGGTATTGCTGAGATCAAGGCCATTGCGAGGGAAGCCGGGGTTAGAACAAAGATTGCTGTTACGAGCAATGATATTAGAGTTGACGCAGTGGGCACCTTTGTAGGAATGAAGGGGATGAGAGTCCAGTCTGTTATGCGGGAACTGAACAGTGAGCGTATTGACATCATTCCATGGACGATTGATAAAAAACTGCTTGTTACAAATGCGCTTCTTCCGGCAACTGTTCTTCGTGTCGAGATGAGAGATCGGCTCAATGAAGATACCGGAGAGAATGAAAAAGTAATGGTTGCTACTGTTCCGGATGATGAGGTCGGCAGAGCTAAAGGCAAGGGCGGTCACAATGTCCGGCTTGCAGGACAGCTTGTGGGTTACAGGATCGAGATTGAGGAAAAATCGTTGTGGGAGGATCAGAAACGTTGGGATGATATGCTCATAATCGATATCTCTGAACTCACATGCGTGAATGATAAACTAGCCGAGAGATTAACGAGAGCCGGTTTTGATTCTGCAGCAAGGCTTATCGAAGGCGTTGAGAAAAGGATACTCGAAGTCGAGGGAGTAGGTCCTGTCAAGCTGAAATCCATGCTGAAAGAAGCGAAAATACTTGTTAAGAAAAGACATGAATTTGTGAAAATTGAGAAAGAGAAGAGTGAAATACTTGAGGCTGAAAAAGAATTCATTGATGAAGATAAGAAAGAATTTAAAGAATAATAGCCTGAAGGAGAATTAGGAAGATACAGGCAGATTCACTGAAGCGTAATATATTTTAGTTATTTCCTCTTAAGGAATTTTTGATATTGACCAATGATGGAAGCGGGTGATCCCTTGGCTGAGAAAAGCAGCGGGAATAAGATGAGAGTGTATGAGCTGGCAAGGGAACTTAACCTGTCAAGTGAAGCCCTCCTGAAGGTTCTTGAAGAGATGAAAGTATCTGTTAAGAGTCATATGAGTTCAATGACTACTGAAGATATTAATAGAATACGGGTCAGGTTTGATAAAGAAAAAATCGAAGCTCGTTCAAAAACCGCTTTGAAGAAACGCAAGAAGAAAAAAAGGCGTAAACCTCGCATAACTGCGGAAGCAGTGAAAACGGTGCGTGATACTCTCGCCAAGATTGACTCTGGCACAGGAAAAGCAAGGCAGAAAAAAAGAAAGAAATACAGAGAGGAAAAGCAGGAACGCCAGATAACTGAGGATACCGGTCCAGAGGAGACCGTACTAATACGAATAACAGAGTATACAAGCCCTTCTGAACTGGCCGAAATGATGGATCTTCCTTTGAGCAAGGTTATCGGTAAATTCATGGAACTCGGTGTGATGGCTACAGCAAATCAGAGGCTTGACGTTGAGACCATTTCGCTTGTGGCTGATGAATTCGGATTCGAAGTGGAAATGGTTGAGAGTTTTGGCGCAGAGGAGATTGAGAAGAAGCGCGTAAGCACAGATGGAACAGAAGTACCCAGATCACCGATTGTCACCGTTATGGGACATGTTGACCATGGCAAGACAGCTCTTCTGGACAGGATAAGATCCACAAATGTTCTTTCAACGGAATCAGGTGGAATAACACAGCACATTGGTGCGTATATCACAAATCTTGCTGATGATCGAAGGATTACATTCATCGATACTCCCGGACATGAGGCTTTCACAGCCATGAGAACAAGGGGCGCCAGAGTTACTGATATTGTAATACTTGTAATCGCCGCCGACAGTCGGGTCATGCCTCAGACGGAAGAGGCCATTGATCACGCAAGAGCAGCAGGAGTTCCAATTGTAGTAGCGATCACCAAGGTTGATCTGTCGACAGCGAATACTGATTTCATTAAGAAAGATCTGGCTGCTCACAAGATACTTGTTGAAGAATGGGGCGGTGATATCCTCTGCTCCGAGGTTTCTTCAATCACAGGTGAAAATATTGATGATCTGCTTGAGAAGTTGATGCTTCAGACAGATATGCTTGAGCTGACCGCATGTCCTGACAGACCTGCGAAAGGTACAGTTCTGGAAGGTGAGATCGATCCCCGAAGTGGAATTGTTGCCAATATTATCGTTCAGGACGGTACACTCAGGCTTGAGGATTATTTCATAGCAGGGCGCTTCAGCGGTAGAGTCCGAGCGATGTATGATGAAAACAATAATGAGATTGAAGAAGCAGGCCCCGGTGTTCCCGTACAGATTCTAGGATGTTCATTCGTTCCGGACGCAGGAGAATCGATTGTGGTGGTTGATTCCGAACATGAGGCCAGGAAAGTCACCCGAATACGTCAGCTGGTTCAGCGTGAAAGAGATCTTCATGCAGGCAGAAAGGTTTCACTTAAGGATTTCTGGCAGAAATCCGAAGAAACAGAGGGTGTACTCAATCTGATTATCAAGGCAGATGTTCAGGGGACAGCGGAAGCCATAGTCGATACACTGTCAGGGCTCGGTAACGACGAAGTATCCGTTAACATCATCAGAAGCGGAGCAGGTGGAATATCAGGGAATGATGTCAATCTTGCCGCGGCCTCAAACGCGGTGATAATCGGTTTCAGAGTTCGTCCGGATGCAAGAGCGCGTGAAGAAGCTTCAGCTCTGGATATTGAGATTGCTACATTCAGTGTGATTCATCAGGTGGAGGATACTGTGACCAAAGCTCTCTCCGGTCTTCTAAAACCTGAAGAGAAAGAAGAATTTCTTGGTTCAGCGGAAGTCAGAGATCTCTTTAAAGTTCCCAAAATTGGTGTTATTGCCGGATCATATGTTGTCAATGGCGTTATCAGAAGAAATGCGCGAGTTCGCCTTGTCAGGAATGGTGTTGATTTATGGTCAGGCAGTATCAGCTCTCTGAAGCGATTCAAAGAAGATCGCAAGGAGGTTAAAGCAGGTTTTGAATGTGGTATCGGTCTTTCGGGATACAACGATATCAAAGTTGGCGATGTTATCGAGTCTTTCGAGATATTATCGGTATCCCGGGAACTCTGAATGGCGGGAAGTTGAAATGAACGAGAGAAAAATAAGAAGGCTCTCCGGTGATATCCGACGGATACTTGAGGAAACAATTATTCGGGATGTTTCTGACGATAGACTCCAGAATATACTGATAACAAGAGTGAAACTTGCTCGTGACGGATCACATGCTACAGTGTTTTTCGAGACAACAGGTTCAGAAAATGATTCAGAAGATGCCTGTAAGGCAATGAAGTCAGCTGCCGGATTTCTCAGATCCAGGCTGGCGGATGGAATCAGGATGCGGACTGTGCCAGTACTTTCCTTTGTGCATGATTCATCCGGGAAAGACGGAGATAAAGTCCTTGGTATCATGAAGGAACTGGACAACGATTGACATTTTCTGACATCTGCGGTGCAGCATACCTGCTGGATAAATCAAGCGGTATTACTTCAAGAATGGCAACCTCGTCAGTGGCCAGTGCCTGGGGTTTCAGAAAGTACGGGCACGCTGGAACTCTCGATCCTGATGCTACAGGACTTCTGATAGTACTTATGGGGAAAGCCACAAAATTATCCAGGTTTATCACATCAGAAGAGAAGCGATACAGCTTCGGAATTGAGTTCGGAATCAGAACGGATACAGATGATACAACCGGGAATATTCTCGAAAGGAAATCTGCAGAGCATATAAGTCGGAAGGATATTCAGAGTATTCTTAAGAGATATACGGGAAACATCACCCAGAAAGTACCCAGTTATTCCGCTGTGAAAGTAGATGGTGTCAGAGCTTATAAGACAGCAAGGAAAGGTTTGCTTCCTGATACGCCGGAGAAGAGAGTTTGCGTAACTGACTGGGAACTGATGAAATATGAGAACAGTAAAGTACACCTTGCGGTTACAGTCAGTTCAGGGACCTATGTAAGAGCCCTTGCAAGGGACATCGGGTACGATCTCGATTCCTGTGGGGCCGCGTTCGATATCAGAAGGCTTTCCATCGGGAGCTTTGATATCGAGAGAGCGTCACGCGAACCGGATAATCCTGAGTCAATGCTTTCTATGACTGCTCTTCTGAATGCATATGAGAGCGTTGTTCTGAGCGATTCGGATAAGCGCCTTGTATCCCATGGCGCAAGGCTTTACAGTACGCTCACAGGTACAGTTGTTCTGCTTGATAAGCAGGACAGACTGGTGGCAATGGCAGAGGGGGATGGCTCTTCATTGAGACCTCTCTGCGTATTTATAGCGGATTGAAGATATGACACTGGCAATCGGCAGTTTCGATGGGATACATATGGGTCATGAAGTGGTGATAAGGGCAGCGCTGCTGAAAGACCGAAACGCGGGTGTTGTCTGTTTCGAGCCGGTGCCTCGTCAGTATTTCGGAAAAGGATCGTGGTCAAGACGTCTTACAACTTCATTTGAGAGAGCAAAAATATTACGCGAGTTGGGAATAAAGAAGATTCTCCTGTATCCTTTTGATAATATTACGGTAAATATGGAGCCTGAGGTCTTTCTTGAGGATCTTTATGCAAGGGAGCAGTTTTCACGACTTGTTGTTGGTTACGATTTCCATTTTGGCAGAGAGCGGAAAGGCACGGAGCATTTTCTCAAGCAATGGTGTACTTCAAGAAGAATTGATACTATTATTGTACCTCCGCTGAAGACCGGAGATGTACCTGTTAAAAGCGAAAGAATCAGAAATCTTCTCGAAAACGGTGATGTTCGTCAGGCTGAATTGCTGCTTGGCAGAAAATATTCAGTTACCGGGGTCGTATCGAGAGGCAAAGGAGTGGGACGCAGATTAGGTTTTCCCACTGTAAATGTCAGGGTTCCATTCTGTAAATTGCTTCCGGAACGCGGAAGCTATGCCGGAATTGTAACCCTTGATGAAAGTGACAGGCGAATGCCTGCAGCCGTATTTGTTCCGGGAAACGCCACCGGTCCGGTTGAAGCTCATCTGATCAACCGGATAGAGAATATGTATGGCTGCGGTATGACCGTCAGCTTCTGCTCGAGGCTGAGAGGTATAGCATCACCTGATTCCATGGGTGAGTTATCAGACCTTATAGCAGAGGATGTCAGAGATGTTAAGAAACTTGCTGAAGAAGAAAAATGGATGGAGGATCCAGAAAGATGAGTATCACCGCCGATAAAAAGGCAGAACTTGTAAAAAAATTCGGAGAAAAAGAACAGGATACAGGTAAGTCTGAAGTTCAGATAGCGATTCTGACAGAAAAGCTTAAGAACCTTACCGAACACTGTAAGATTCACAAAGATGACCATCACAGCAGAAGGGGACTTTTGAAGATGGTCGGTAAGAGGAGAAAACTGCTCAATTACTTGAGTAAAAAGGATATTGAGCGGTACAGGACAATAATAAAAGAACTCGGATTGAGAAGATAGCAACTCAACCGAATTACCGGCACACTGAAAACACATTTGAAACTCAAACAAAGTGATGCCTGTAAGAATAATTTCTGCAAAACCGCAGGGATTAAGAAAAGAAGAGATGGTAAAAGAAAAATGTCAAATGTAGTGAAATGTGAAATAGCCGGAAGAACGCTTTCGATCGAGACAGGTCGTATGGCAAAACAGGCCCATGGTTCAGTGTACGTTACATATGGAGGTTCTTCTGTTCTTGTAGCGGCAACTTCAGGTGGATTGAGAGATCTGCCTTTCTTCCCGCTTACGATAGAGTACCGCGAACGAACCTATGCCGCGGGCAAGATCCCGGGCGGCTTCTTCAGAAGAGAAGGTCAGCCACAGGCAAAGGAAATTCTTACAGCCAGACTGATAGACAGACCCCTCAGACCTCTGTTTCCATCGGAATACATGGAGGAGACCCAGGTTTACTGTCTGGTGCTGAGTTCAGATGGTCAGAACGATCCGAGTCTGCTGGCGATGGTTGGAGCTTCCGCCTCATTGCTGATATCAGATATTCCCTGGGATGGACCCGTATCATCAGTGAAAATCGGAAGAATCGATGGAGAGTTCGTAATAAATCCCACAATGGAGGAACAGGAGAAAAGCGAGCTGGATCTTATTGTAGCCGTGAAAGGCAACGATGTAGTTATGCTTGAGGGCTCTACGGACCAGCTTTCTGAAGAACTGGTCATGGAGGCAATCAAACGAGCCGCTGAAGCAGCAGCCAGGATAAATGAGCTGCAGGCTGAACTTCAGGGTCTTGCAGGCAGGGAAAAACGTAAGCCTGAAATCGCAACTGCTATTCCTGAGGATCTGCAGGGAATAATTAATGAAATTGCTTTTCCGGAGTTCGAGAAAGTATATGGAAACGGTGTAAAGAACGTTCTTTCAGAAGTAGGAGAGCTTGCTGTAGATAGTGCTCTTGAAAAACTTGCAGGCAAATACGAGCAACTGGATGATGAAGTACAGCTTCGAAAAATTATTTCAAATGCCGTTCATGACGCGGAGAAGGCATTTGTTCGACAGAAACTGCTTGTTGACCGCAAGCGCCCTGATGGTCGTGCCGAGAGCGATGTACGCAAGATTACATGTGAGGTCGGTGTACTGCCGCGTCCTCACGGTTCCGCACTGTTCACCAGAGGAGAAACTCAAGCGCTCGTCGCTGTCACTCTTGGCGGCGCGAGAGATGTACAGCGAATCGATGCCTTAATGGGCGAATACACCAAGGATTTCATGCTTCATTACAATTTCCCTTCATTCAGTGTTGGTGAAGTCAGACCGGCTCGTGGACCCAGCAGACGGGAAATCGGTCATGGTCATCTTGCTGAGATGGCGCTTTCTCATGTGATGCCGAAGGAAAAGGAAAAATTCAATTACACGGTAAGAGTGGTATCGGATATTCTGGAATCGAATGGTTCTTCCAGTCAGGCCACGATTTGCGGAGGCTCACTCAGCCTGATGGATGCCGGAGTCCCGGTATCAGATTCTGTAGCAGGTGTCGCGCTTGGTCTTGTAACTGATGGGAATGATTACATTATTCTCTCAGACATCGCAGGTGTCGAAGATCATCTCGGTGATATGGATCTGAAAATAGCGGGAACAAGAACCGGTGTCACAGCGATACAGATGGATCTCAAAGTTGAAGGAATATCGCTTGGTGTTCTTGGGGAGGCTATGCAAAGAGCCAGAGAGAACAGGATCTTCATTCTTGATGAAATGGACTCAGTCATCAGTGAACCGCGTGATGCTTTGAGTGAGTATGCTCCAAGAGTATACACGATTTCGATCGAAAAGGATATGATCGGTAAACTGATAGGTCCGGGTGGGAAGAATATCCGTGCGATAACGGAAGAAACCGGCGCGGATATTAATATTGAAGATGACGGTACGGTCGTTATCCTGTCGGATGACGCCGAAGCTGCTAACAGAACTCTGGAATTGATCGAACTCTCAACAGGGAAACCAAAGCTTGGTCAGATATACGACGGTGTTGTTGTTAATATCCTGAATTTCGGAGCATTTGTTGAAATAATGCCTGGAACTGACGGACTGGTTCATATCAGTCAGATCAGCAAAGATAGAGTTGAGAACGTGGATGATGTTCTCAAACGGGGACAGCAAGTAAAAGTCAAGGTTACCGCTATCAAAGATAACGGCAAGATTGATTTGACAATGAAAGATGTTGATCAGAAAAACTGAAACATCTTCGCCTGAGTGATGGATTGTTCTGCAGGATGGGGAACATATGGGAATAGAAGTATTGCTTGAAGTACTTGAGCATGCGCGCGATCTTCCCCTTCCTGCGAGAGCGACTCGAGGATCAAGCGGTGTGGACATGATGGCTGCCATTTATTCACCACTCGTAATAGATCCGGGAAAGAGAGTTCTCATCCCGACCGGTCTCAAGGTGTCGATACCCCGCGGGTATGAATGGCAGATCAGACCCAGAAGCGGCAACGCCTTGAAATACGGCGTAACTGTGCTGAATTCTCCAGGTACGATTGATTCGGATTACAGAGGTGAGGTTCAGATCATTCTGGCTAATCTGTCGGATGAACCTTTTCTGGTGGAACGCGGTGACAGAATAGCCCAGGCAGTTCTTGCTCCTGTCGCCTGTCCTGTACTCAAAGCTATTGAGAAATTGCCTGACACTGAAAGGGGTGACGGAGGGTTTGGCCATTCCGGGAAATAAGAACATGCAATTCCTGATTATCCCAGTTATACTGCTGCTGATACTCGGTGCGGCGTGCAGCTATGGTTTTCGAGGAAGCCTTCCGGAACACATTCAATCCGTTAAGATCACTCCGATCAGAAGCAGGGTGACGCAGTACGGTCTTGAACAGGATATAACGTCCAGAGTGATTGAAATGATGGTAAGGGATGGAAGGCTTGCCGTAGTTCTGGATGGACAGGATTCAGAGATAGAGGGAACCGTTGCGGCATATTCAAGAACACCTTATTCCTACACATCCTCTGAAGAGGTGGAGGAGTACAAACTTGAAATAAGAGTTGAAATAACTTTCATTGATCTTCTGAGGGAAACGGATATAATCAGTAATGAGAGTATAACAACATGGCTGGTTTATAACCCCGATACAGAGACAGAGACCGATGCAAGAAACAGACTTCTGGAAGAGGCAGCGAAAGATATAGTCAGACGATGCCTTTCAGGATGGTAGGGAATTATGCTGGAATTATTGAAACGTAGGAACAACCTGTACGCTATTCTTCTGACGATTCTGATTCTTGTGGTCAGCGTCGCGATCAAATACGCTGATGTGTTATTCATGACTCCATCAAGAGTTCAGAGCGAGCTAAATGAAGTATATGAGGAAGTCGCAAATATTTATCCACGACCCCGCCGGCCAGCGGAATTCCTTATAAAGTGGGGAGAGTACCGGAGTTCAGATGAGTGTTCTAATGCGGTATATCAATCAATCCTATACAGTGGAACCGGATTCGATGGTAACATATACGTTGTATGCTATCCTGATTCAATTGAATTTCCAGGGCTTCCCACGTTTCGCCGTCAATTCAGGATAGAAAAGCTCATGGAGTAGCAGAAATGGGAATTATCGGTGACTGGCAGGAAAAACATCCTCGGAAAAGCGGGAATGCCAGAACATTTTTTTACCTTCTTCTACTCCTGCTTGTTATCTTTTTGATATTCAAAGCTGAAACATTTGTAGGCGGGTTTTCCCGAATATTTTTCCCGCCGGATTCTACATCATTTGAGAATGGCAGCGAGTGAACCCGTCAGTATTCGATGCCCATGTTGATACACTTCTTAAACTTCCGAATGCTGTGAGTTTTATTCAAGGGAATGAAGTAACACATGTTGATCAGCCCAGAGCGAAGCGCGCCGGTGTTACTCAACTTCTGACCGCGGTCTGTGCTGAAGCTGCAAAAAACCAGATGACCGCCTTTCACTATGGGATTTCTCTTTACAGAGAGGTTAAGGAGATATCCTCAATAGAGCTTCTGCTGTTGCTGGAGGGCTGTCAACCCCTGATGGAGATTGAGAACAGAGAAGAAATAATTCAATTATTATCTTTTGCTTCTCTTACCTGGAATGGCGCGAATTCTCTAGGGGGTGGAATCGGCACGGATACAGGGCTCTCAGCAGCGGGGAAGAACATGGCTTTGCAGCTTCATGATGCAGGAGTCATTCTGGATGTATCACATCTTTGTGATCAGTCGAGAATGGATCTGCTCTCGCTTGGCATCAGAACTGTTGCCACACATTGCAATTGCAGAAGTATTCTGGATATTCCAAGGAATCTTCCTGATGACGATATTCGGGAAATAGCCAGCTCCGGCGGAGTTATAGGAGTAACATTTGTTCCTGATTTTCTCGGGAAGGATGCTTCAATTGGGACTATTGCGGATCATCTTGAGCATATTATTAAGATCACCGACATTTCGCACGCAGGTATGGGAAGCGATTTTGACGGTACAATAAATCTTCCTGCAGGAGTGCGTGACTGTTCGGTATGGCCTGAAATATTTGAGCTTCTGGATAAAAGAGGATGGGATCAGAAAAGCATAGAAGCTGTTGCCGGTGATAACTGGCGCAGAATAACGATGGAAAACTGAAGAGGAGACCCGGATGCGAATCATTATACTGAATCTACTGATACTTGCTTCTTTAGCCGTCGCGCAGACTCCATTTGAGTTCGCGGTAGTTCAGGATCTCATACAGGGAGAACCTTTTGTAAGCGTACTTAGAATTCAGATCACCAGAGGAGTGCCTGAAACAGGGAGAACTCAGCTCGAACTGACTACCAGGGCAGGAATGACACTGGAAGGCGAGAACAGTGTATATCCTGATTCGTTGAGCGCTGTAAATCTGGAATTCTCAGGACTTCTTGAATACTCCGCCAGTATTCCACTATCCACCATCGATAGAGTATTCAGTGTGATCCAGGACTGTCTGAATCGTTTTCCCGGAATGAGGATTACGGATCTGGCCCTTGATGTAGTTGGTGTGGATGACATGAGCTGGATCGGAATAAGATGTTCCATCTCAAGCATTGATAGTGTTCTTAACGGTTCTCTGGACCAGCTGGACTTATGGCGGTCAGCTGAACTCAGGGAGTTTGAAGTTGGAACTGCAGGATTTCCAACGTTACTCCGAAGACCGGGAATCCCTGATTACTATTTGAATGAGGATGTACCTGATCCGGCTCCGGTACTCGATGTATCCGATTCCGTTCATCCATGGAAATCACTTCTGCTTCCGGGGTGGGGACAGATTGACAGCGGAAGAGGTTTCGGCTGGCTGAATATTGCCGTGGAAGCAGGCGGAATCGCTCTGCTGGTATCGGGCGAGAAGGAAACCGGGATTGCAGTTCTTGGAGTTAATCACATTATCAGTTTCATTGATCTTTTATAGGAGTCTGTCCAAAATTATCGGATACACTCTAGCATATAAGAAAGGAATAATCCATTGAGGAGACTCAGAACGATATTGAAAATCTGTCTTATCGCCAGTATCCTGATCTGGACTCTGGGCTTTCTTCTGGGCAGTTCCAGGGGATTCACCTGGGCTCTGGCAGGCCTTTCTTCGTTCCTGATACCTGTTTCCGGTGTTGGATTGATATTTATGCAAATATCCGGCATCGGCGCGCCGCCTCAGGAAATTCGCCGTAAAGCAGGTGACACACTTAAGTGTATCGAGTGCGGTCGTCCTTCAGTGCCAGGTTCCAAATACTGCAGATATCATCTGGATATCAAGAAAGAGGAGGAGCGGCGGGGACAATTTTAATGCCCCGGAGCAGGAAGCTATCGTCGTATGTTCTAATGGTTATTCTGATGCTGACTGTTCTGATTGCCGTACTGATTCGTGCGATTACTATACAGAAGCAAACTGAACTTGTTGAGATGCGCAGAAGAACTCCGGTTCTGGGTACATATGCGACGTACGTAGTTATTGCGCAGGAAGAATCAGCAGACAATATCCTGGGCGCAATGGATTCACTTGCCAGGCATCTTGATTTTGAGCTGGGTGTGTTCAGTCAGGGAGAAGTATCTTTATTTAACAAACGCGGTTATGCATGCATCTCTGAAATGTCCACTGATCTCCGGCATCTTCTGGAAGTCTCATTCCTTATTGCCTCTGTAACGGATTCACTTTTTGATCCCTCAATTGGAGCTCTCGTAAACGTGTGGGGATTTCCGAATGATCCGCATATTCCGGACAGTCTTTCAATTGAAAATGCCCTTTTCGTATCCGGCCTGAAAAATCTCGCAACCTCCGGAGATACAATCCGACTGAATCCAGGGACACTCCTGGATTTTGGCGCTATAGCGAAAGGATATACGGCGGATCGAGTCTTTGATCTTGCTGTGAAGCGTGGCGCATATGCTGTTCTGGTTGAGATCGGAGGGGAGATTCGCTGTGGAGGTGATCCTGAAACTGGAAGGATCTGGAGGCTTGCCGTAAGAAATCCAAGACTGAATGAGATTCAGGAAATGATCATGCTTGAAAATGGCGCGGTCGCCACTTCAGGAGACTATGAAAGCTGTATATTCGAAAATGAAAGACGGTTCTGTCACATTCTTGATCCCCGTACCGGATATCCGGAAACAGGAGTGGCTTCGGTGACCGTTGTTGCCGACAGATCCGTGATTGCAGACGCGCTGGCTACAGCTATTGCGGTAGGGGGAACAGATATTGCATCCTCAGTACCTGATTCGCTCTTCAGTTTGATTATTGTAATTATGGAAGATGAAGCCGGGAATCTGCTGGAATGGAAAAGGGGGGAAGTGTGAGAAAGCCCGAGTGGTTCGAGAAGGACGGGGAAAAGTGGAGATGCCTGCTCTGTCCCAGAGGGTGTACCTGGGACGCTGATTCTACTTCGATCGGGTTCTGCAGAGTCCGGGGCGTTAAAAACGGAGTTCCATACCTTCCCGGATATGGGGGATGCGTATCACTTTCGATCGATCCGATTGAGAAAAAACCGCTGTACCATTTTCTTCCCGGTTCATCAATTTTTTCAACCGGTCCGGCCGGATGCAACATGAGCTGTGATTTCTGTCAGAACTGGTCGATCTCCCAGAAAAATAACGTACCTGTAAGATATGTTTCCCCGCCTGATCTTGCTTTAATGGCTATGAGCAGCGGGAGTGTCGGAATAGCCTATACATATACAGAGCCTTCAATATGGTACGAATACATTTACGATTCAGCACCACTTGTCCGGGAAAAGGGCGGTGTCTCGGTCATGGTCTCAAATGGAATGATCAATCCGGAGCCTCTCAGGGAGCTGATCGGAATAATCGATGCCTGGAATATCGATCTTAAATCCTGGTCGGATGAGTTTTACACAGAACACTGTGCCGGATCACTGCCGACTGTTCTCAATACATTAAAAATTCTGGCTGACTCCGAATGTCATCTGGAGGTCACATTTCTTGTTATTCCGGGTGAAAATGATATTCCTGATGAATGGAAAAAAATGGCTGACTGGCTCGCGCATGAATGCGGTGACGATACAGTGCTTCATATTTCAAGATATTTTCCCAGGTACAAGCTGAAGAGCCATCCTACTCCCGTTGAGACACTAATCCACGCAAAGGAAGTATTCTCTGAGAAACTCAATTTTGTCTATCTCGGGAACGTGGGGCTGGACAGCGGGAATATTATTTGTCCATCCTGCTCCAATCTATGCGTGAGCAGAGCCGGTATTGAAGTAAATACTGACGGCATGAACAAAGGCTTATGCAGGGTGTGCGGTCGCGACCTGAATCTTATTTATGAAATCATCAGATAAGGATATCCCGTTCTTCCGCCTGACAGATCTTCTCATACTGTTGATCGCGGGTCTGGTTCTTCTAGTGCTGCATTTATCAAACAGCGCTCAGGATTCAGACGGACTTCTGCTGGTGATTCACACCGCCGGAAACACTGAATATCTGCCGCTTGACCGGGATACTTCCTTCAGAGTGAATGGAAACATGGGACAGCTGGAGATACAGATTGACAGCAGCAGAGCCAGAATATCGGAATCTCCATGCCCCGGACAGGACTGCGTCAGAAAGGGGTGGCTGACATCAGCCGGGGATCTGGCAATATGTGTCCCTTCAGGTGTATTCATCTGCATTGAAAATGAATCCTCTGAAGGAGAATCCCCTGACGCGATTACATACTAATCTGTACCATATTCACTAATATTAAATGTGATACCGGATATTTTTCAGCTGGCCCAGCCTGATCCGTTGCAGCCACCGCATTTTCCGTGTTCCTCAAGAACTTCGTTGTAAATTTTGCCGGTTCCCTTGCATCTTCCGCAGGGTGTCGCAGGTTCCGGCACATTGATGTGGCCATCGCCTCCGCAAACATCGCAAGGGGAATCTCCGATGCCATCAATGCCTGTGCCTTTGCACCAGGCGCACTTAACAAGTGCCATTAAAAGCTCCCTTCATCTCTTGCATTATTCACTGTTCTATCTTATGCGGTGAATGCCAGTTAGGGAATATCACCGGGCTTCAGGCAGATAAATTCCGACGTATCGTCAGACTGTAATTATGTCCTGAAGAACGTTCCAGAGCCTTCCAACCGATAGAATTGTTACCAGAGCTGACAATAACAAGAGCAGACCGGGAATGTCAAGCAAATGAAGGGCTGATAAACTCACAAAACTGCTTACTGATGCATATATATATCCCTCGAAGAGTGCATGAAAGTATGTGTTGTGAGCAGATCAAAGCAAGGCTTGAAATCGAATTTCTTATTGTTAGCTGAAACCTTCTACGCCCTTAGACATAATGGTTGGACCACACAACCAAACGGTTATATATCGTTAGTAGTTGCTAAACGATAACCGTACAGAAGGGTGGTCCAACCATTATGTCTAATTTCATAGCGGAGGCAATAAGGCCGCCGGATTTGAGTCAGCCGGTTACATCAATGAAGAATTCCTGTGCCTGTATCTGACCTGAAGTATATTGAAAAACATTCTCATAGAATCCCACAATAATCTGACCTTTCCTCCATCAACATGATGCCATGAAACGGGACACTCCTTAATTTTGTATCCCATCATCCGGGCCAGGTAGAGGAACTCCAGATCAAAGCCGAATCCTTCAATCTGCACTCTTGAAAATACAGGTTGGATCACTTCGCGTTTGAATATTTTGAATCCGCACTGGGTATCGCAGATATCCCTGAAAAGGAACAATCGAACAAAAAAATTGAAGACAGAACCAATATATTCTCTGTACCATCGTGTAACCAGAACCTGATCGGAATCATGTAACACCCTTGAACCGATGAAGATATCGTAGCCTTCGTTACGGATATAATCCAGGTTCTTCTCAATCTCATCCGGCTCTACAGATCCGTCTGCATCCATGAACAGGCAGAAATTACCCTGAGCCTTAAGCAGTCCCTTCTTTACGCTGTAACCTTTGCCTCTGTTCATCTTTGATTTAAGCACATGGAAGTATTCGAACTGATCTTCATATTGAGCCGTGATACCGATCGTGTCATCGGTAGAACAGTCATCCACAACGATTACTTCATAAGTAAGTCTGCTGTTTCTGCAGTACGTGGCGAGTTTATCAAGGAAAATACCCAAACGGTATTCCTCATTGTAAGCCGGGATGATTACCGAGACATCTATGCTGTTGATCATACTCTCTTCTCTGGAATTCTATCAGCTAATACAGCAATATACAACTGTTCTATGGAGTGCGAGTCCTGTCAAGTATCCAGACTGAATCGTCCTCAGTGAATCCGGGGAAATATTGAGTATAAATACTGTCATAGAAATCTCTGTCTGTACCTTCGAAAAGCCATCTATGGTAGATGATCACATCGGTATTGTCCGGTATCTCCGGGAACTCCGGTATATCCGCCAGAAAATCCGGCAATCGCGATAGATGAGCGTATTGACGTGAATAGCCTGATGCAGTCTGGAAGAGTGCGTATCGTCGTACATTTCTATCACACGGAACCTCAAGAATTGTGCTCTCACAAGATATATCGTAACATACTTCGGGTATCTCCGGTAGTAGACAGGGTAGTGTCAGCACTGTCAATTCAAACAGAAGAAGAAACATGAGAAGAGCTCTCAATCGATCTTTCATCATTGAAAATGCCATTCCCGCGCCTACAGCGGCAAAAATACCGCCAAGAATTGCGAACCGCGAAGGGGCTCGTATTCCGTTGAGAACAGGGATACTCTGCATCAGTCGAAACGGCAGCGGAATTCCCAGCGGTCTGCCGAATATGCGAAGCTCAGGGCCAAGGCTCAGGAGGAACAGTACAAGAACGACAGCAGCGAACCTCCAGCGTTTCTTCTTCCAGATTATGATCGCGAAGGCTGCAAGTATAACAAGACCCGGTGTAACCACACCTTCATAAGTATTCGGCATCCATGATACTTTCTGTTGAAGTCCGGTAACTTTTCCCAACAGACCGAATGGAGATGGAAGAATAAATGATTGAGGTTCAGCTGACCAGTAAATAGCATTTCTCCAGTGCATTACTGGAGATCCGGCGTCACCTGGTGAGGTTACGACAAATGCTCCGAAAAGAATCATTACCGTGATCACCACAAGGACGAGCATAGAGGTTCTTCTCCAGTCCGCACGGATGATGAATACTGTCGCGATTACTCCGATGGCAACGAACACTGCATGAAATGGACTCTGAAACGCTGCTGCCAGCATAGCTGCCGCAAATCCGAGGAAATATCTCCGTTTCCTGTCCTTAAGGTATTCTCGGCAAAGCCACAGTGCGGCGATTAATGCCCAGCAGTTGGAGATCTGATAGTGCTGCAGGAGGTGAGCCGTTCGGGAAGGAAGCCAGACCAGCGCAAGAGCTGAAAAGAGAGCGCCGTATATGTCAGCGCCCCATGATCTGGCAAGCAGCCAGCCGAACAGCCCTGTGAGGAGAGTGCCAAGAAGAAGCGAGAGATTTAATGAGAGAACCGGATCATAGTTGCTTATTCCTGTGGCAGCGAAAAGATAAGTATCAAACCATCCGATATGGTGGTAAACCAGGGAAATTCCGGTGGGAGGATATATCAGATCGCAGTATCTGGGATCAATCCCCTTATCAAGCGCATTAGAAACCCACCAGAAATGCCATACATGGTCATAAACGTCTGAATCGTTCTTTACAGACGCATCGGGCATAGGATCACCGATGATCCACTGCTGATGATGCAGGAATACCCTTCCGTAGGGGAGAAGAAGCAGGAAAAGTGAAATAAGAATGATAGCAGCAAACGAGAATTTTGATGCTGAACCGGGTGTTGTATTCTCATCCTCAATAAACAATGATTCTCAGCCCCTTTCCCGAATAGTGCATGTGATCCCTTTTTCATGCCGAAAGCGAAAATACCAACGAATATCAGTTCTGTCAAAGCTAACCCGCTTATTAAGGATATATGGGTACATGACAATGGTTCGGATGTAACGGTTTATGCTGCTACCTGCGGTGCGGCAGTGTTTCATATTTAGTTGAGCGAGCTGGGAATTGAGATTGAGGATGACTATCATAATCCGATAGATCCAACGGGTTTCGCTCTGTACGAATCGCGGCCTAATCCCGCAGCTTCAGACGCAACCATTCGCGCTACCTGTAGAGAACGAATTTTCCGGTCTGTGAGAATTCATCCCCGACATGGAAATCACAGAGATAGACTCCTGAGGCTATATCCTGATCGGACATATCAGAGGATTCCCAGGTCACCGAATGATCTCCAGCTGCCTGAGTCTCATTCACTACTGTATCAACAAGACGACCACACAAATCAAAGACACGAAGCACTACAACTTCATTCTCTGTAATTCTGTAAGTGAATGCTGCTCCCGCAGTGAACGGGTTCGGGTAATACAGATAAGAACCATTGCTCCGACCAAGTGTTTCTTCGATCCCGAGGGGATACAGCGTGATATCAGCCGGCGCTGTCAGACTGTCCTCAGTGCTACTGTACAGAGTAAGTTGAAGGTCGTACTCACCCTCGTTCATTCCTGATGTATTCCATGTGGCAATGATCTCATTGTACGCCTGACTATTCGATTCCACGATCACTGTCCAGTCCGAACTACCATTTTCAGCCCAGGAGACAGTGTATCTGTCGAATACCACAGGATTGTATTCTCCTGTATCCATCCATGCGGAGCCTGTAATATCAATACTGTCGTCAATCTGTCCGGATAATGGCCCGTCTATCGAGGTTACCATTACAAGAGCGGTATCCAGCGCATAAGGTTCGTATTCAAAATATGAGTTGACTGCCAGGATAGCAGAATGATCATGAGCGATATTTGTAGACTGATAAGGCCACATGGGTGTAACGGAGGAGTTCGTAAGCAGCATTGTTCCCCTCTCGAAGGAAGATATGAAAGCAAGGCTGGTTCCATCTGCAAACGAGACAAAGGCGCTGTCCGTTACGCTCAGGCATATCGTAGCACCGTCATGAACGCAATTCGTGGCATAGGTTTCAGAAACGCCTCTTCCAATCAATTCACCGAAGATACTGGAATCAATATTGAATATTGTGTTTTCCATCGGATACCAGTTCCACCAGTAAACGTAAGTGTTGTTGTATTCAAGCAGTCTGTCTTCCAGAGGAACCAGCAGATGTGAGAAATAACTGTTGTTCTCAATATTCTGAATATTGACTGTATTGGAACCTGGTATTCTGACGCATGAGCCTCTTATTACAGAGTTGTTTATCGTAACTGAGGAACCAGGCTGAGATTCTAGAGACCACCAGCACCTGCTGCACTGATCGACAATGAACGTAAAACCTATCCCGTCAACACCTGGTGTGCTTTCGGAGAATTCGAAATGCTCGACATAATCCGGATCCGGAAACTCGATATCAATAATGGAACCGTCACAGGTTTCCAGCCATGGCATGAGTGTATCGCAACTCGTGAAATGAACAAGGCAGGAATCGTCAACCATAATATCCCCAACGTGATCCACATCTTCCAGTATCAGTGTTGCCCTGTCGAAAACCTTTCTGAATGTCCAATCCGGGAAATCCGTGCGTACGGCTGTATAGATGCAATCGTCATGCAGCTGAGCGTAGTGCATTACACCGTTTGCGTCCACGGTTGCGTCAGAAGCTTCGAACTCGGAACTGCCGATAAGAAATACATAATACTGACCCACATAGAACTGATTGAAGTGAAGCCAGGCGTTGTTTCTGAAAACAGCCTTCCCCTGATCCTGAGCCCAGACATGTCCGGAAATAGTCAGCTTTGCGTCATCAACAATAAGAACTCCATCTCCGTAAATGATGATATTTCCATCCTGCGTGAAATCCTCATCGATGAGCAAAGTGTCCTGCCCCGGCCCTATATAGATGTCTCCTCTCAGAATGAAATATTCCTGAACTCCTCCATGCGCAAGTGAAACCACAATGACTGACAGGAATAATAACTGCTGCATTTCAATTCCTCCCTGCAAACGATAGGAAAAGGACTTAAACAAATTCGGGCATAAGTATCTGAAACCTATTTATTTATACTATATGAATTGAGTATTAACAATTCGTAACATTTTGTAACTGTGCTGAATGATGCAGAACGAATGTGATGGCGAGAGCTTTGATATTTTAACAATATCAGGCAGAATTCTGACATGAAACCCATACCACACAATCCTGTGCATGGTATGGGTTTTCTTACTGTTCGTGAATT
>JAIOQY010000161.1 GCA_021108435.1 Candidatus Aegiribacteria sp. | reverse complement strand
CTCAGGAGCAATAGCAGAATCTGTCTTCAGAATGTTTCCGAATTGATTAACAGTAGATACTATTTGTTACAGGAACTGTGAAATTGTTCCAGAAAGTCTTTTGGGCTGACTATTTTGATGCCCATGTAATTTTCAATTGATTTAAGATGCTTATCCCCTGAAATTATGTGAGAGCACTTGAGGGCAACAGCGCATTCAATGAACATGTTATCTTTAGGATCCTGCTTGACTATTGTGAGAGAAGGCGTTGACGCAGCAAAGATGATATTGTGACCTTCCGCGAAAATCTTAAGCAGTTCCTGCAGTTCCTTCTCATCCTTCAGGCCAAGCCGATTAAGTACTTCAATGTACTCGTTGATAATATCCTTTGATACGCAGAGTGTGATTGATCCTGTTTTCCACAGATTGATGATCTCTTTTGGATTGCCACCGAAGAAGGAAGAGATAAAAACATTTGTATCAACAACGACTCTTGTCATTTTTCAGTTCTGGTTTGTTCTATGATCGCATCGATATCATCAGCGCTGATGCCCTGTTCTCTGATTTTTGTTCCTATGCGGTTCCAGAGGTCGTCGATGTAGCCGCTGATGTCTCTGTCTATTATGTAGTCCTCAAGTAATTCTCTCACAACCATGCTTACGTTTTTTCCTTCTGACCGGGCATAATTTTCAACTCTGCTTTTCAGTACAGGATCAATACGTATTATCATTTGCTTGGACATATACCACCTCCATATGTGATATAACGTATATACAATAGATACGCCAAGAGAGAAGAAGCCAAAAGCTTTGCGCGGTAAGAGCGGATTAATCCGGCAGAGAATATTCTTGAACTCCGCAGGATTTTATCAATTCATTTTCGCAGCATGAATGAAAACGGAGAAAGACATTTGATGGAAGATCGAGATCAGGTATCCTGGAGGGCATGATTGATAATGTACATTTGGAATGCAAGATTTACATCAGAAAAGAGGATTTGATCATGAACATAGCATATATTGATCACCGACTGTTAATATTTCCGCTGTAACGATTAATTGACACCTGCAGCATGAACGGATATTATGTTCTTGAGCGGTGTACTATGTGAAGAAGATTCTGTTTCGAATAGGTTTTAGTCTGGAGTGGAGATATGGCGAATAAGGAAATCATAGAGCTGGAGAAGGAACTGGAAGGACTCAGGCTGGAGCCTCCCGGTTCAGAGCTTTTATCCGTGCTGAACAAACTGGCTTTTGCCTATCTGCATTCAGATCCCCGGAAAGCGGAAGCTAACGCTTTGGAAGTACTTGATCTTGCTGAAGATATTGGGTTTCCTGCTGAGCAGGCGAAAAGCTGCATTACACTTGGAACGATTAATCTTGAGAAGGGGAAGTTTGCTGAGGCGATGTCGTATTGCCGGAAATCGATGGAGATATCTGAGGAACTTGAGGATAAGAATGGTATGGCATCCGTTCACGGTACTATGGCCAATGTATACTGGGCTCAGGGCATGATTGATAAAGCACTTGAGCACATCCATGCATCTCTCAGACTGAAACAGGAATATGGTGCGAGCAAAGATGAATTAGCCTCCTGCCACATAAATATAGGCGCGTGCTACAGCAGCCTGAATCGCCTTGATATGGCGCAGTCATCCTATGAACTTGCTCGGAAGATTTGCGAGAAGTCCGGTAACCGTTTGCAGCTGGCATACGTCTATCACAATATCGGTTCCGTTTACGGAAGAAAGGAAGAGCTGGACAAAACCCGGGAATACTTCCAGAAAGCCCTTGAGATCAGAGAAGATCTGGGTGATAAAAAAGGTACCGCAAGCACTCTGTGCAATCTGGGAAGCCTGCATGAAAAACTCGGTGACAACGAATCAGCTCTGGACTGTTTTATCAGGAGCCTTGAATTGTATGAGGAGATCGGCAACAAAAGGGGAATCTCCAACACATGCACCTGTATTTGCGGGATATACATCGCGCTGGGGCGTCTTGATGAAGCGGAATCTTTTATCTGCAAAGGTTTGGAGATAACAAGGAAGCTTTCGATGAAGGACTTGGAAATCCACTGCCTGGAGAAGATAACGGATCTGTACGAGGCAAAAGGGGATATGCAGAAAGCGCTTCAGTACTCCAGGGAACTGAATACCTGCATTGAAGAACACCTGAACGAGAAGAGCATGGAGAAAATAGCGGGGCTTCAGGTGCAGTTCGAAACAGAGAAGAAAGAAAAAGAAGCTGAGATCTATCGTCTGAAGAATATTGAGCTTTCTTCGATGAATGATGAGCTTCGTAACGCACTTGCTCATGTGAAGAAACTTCAGGGTTTGCTTCCTATCTGTGCTTCGTGCAAGAAAATCAGGGATGATGACGGCTACTGGCAGCAGATAGAGCTGTATGTCTCTGATCATTCAGATGCTACATTCACACATGGGATATGCCCTGAGTGTATGATCAAACTATACGGTAAAGACTTTGCCAGGGAGCAATAACAGAATCTAGTGACACGCAACGTAGAGCATGTCACGTCGATCCTG
>JAIOQY010000160.1 GCA_021108435.1 Candidatus Aegiribacteria sp. | reverse complement strand
GATCTTTCAGGCAGAACGGTTCAAACTTCAGTGAATGAAAGTCAAACAACCGGCATTCGTTCGGTCAATTTTGATGGCAGCAATCTTTCCAGCGGCGTTTACTTTTACCAGTTGAAAGCAGGCAATGAATTCGTTGAGACAAGGACAATGATATTGATGCGATAAAAAATTGGCTCCACATAACAGTTCAAATCAGACTGAAAGCGAAGAATTGGACTTTTTGAACTATTTCATTTTCACAGTAGGCCGTGTACTAACTTCATGTTCAGTAATCATACTTTTCGCTGAAGGTTATTTATCACGTTATCCGGTGCTGGATTCAATTGGAACGTGCAGGTTTTATGGAAAATATACGAGTTCGTAATTCAATGATGAGTAATTACTTAATGAGGTTAGGGATTCCATTCTTCAGATACTTACTGTTGGTTATCTATGTTTCAATTCCAGTATATGGAGCTACTTATTACGTCGATGCTTCAAATGGAAACGATTTCAACAATGGTACATCACAAGATACTGCATGGAAGACGATCAGCAAGGTTAATTCCTCCAGCTTCAACCCGGGAGACAATATTTTATTCAAAAGAGAGGAAATCTGGCGGGAGGCGCTTGTTGTGCCGGCATCCGGCTCCTATGGCAATCCGATAACATTTGGTACTTACGGGAGTGGAGATAAGCCAATAATAAGCTGTAGAGATTCAATACCTGGTTGGAGCGTTGCCGATAATTGGATTCAAGACGGAAATGTTTGGTCAATCAACTTATCTAGCGACCCTTATCGAATGTTTTTATCCGGAACCGAATATATTGAAGCAGAAACAGAAGGAAGTGTTAATTCCAGTGAACGATGGTGGTATGATCGTGATAATAATAACCTAAAAATTTATGCGACTATGAATCCTTCAACAGCATACTTAAATGTCGAAGGAGCAAGAGTGGTTGCTTTTTCCACCGTTTTTATCACAAAAAGCTTTATTGTCTTACATGATTTGGATGTAAGAGGAGGAGCAGCAGCGATAGAACTTGAGGATTTAGATCATGTTATTATTGATAACTGTACAGTTGGGTTGTATTCTGGATATCAAGGTGTTCGATTAGTAGGCTGCAGTGGTACCGTGGATTATTGTGAGATCAAAAACTGCATGATAGAATCCGGTTACAATAATTGGGATTATTCATATTTGAGACCTGATGGATATCATTTACAGGATGGGATTTATATAGGGCATGGTGCAAACTACAATAAGGTGTACGGGAATACAATATCCAACTGGGGCCATGCTTGTGTTGGAGTAGAAAATCTTGACCATCCTGCTGAAACAAGCAATTATAATGAAATATTTGAAAATATTTTGACTTCTCCTAACACCAATTACAACAGAGGATTCTTCACAGATGCAGGTAGTACTACTGGTATGTGTGCTTATAACAAAATCTACAGGAACTTAATACAGAATACTACAGTTAAGAATCAAATACACGGCAATAATAATGAAGTTTATTATAACATAATTATTAATGTGATTGATAATCCTAACTATGGACAACCCTATTTTGCTCAGGGAATATCTATGTTTTCAGCTGAAGGGCAAGTTTGTCATGATAATACAATATATAATAACGTCATATTTAATACAGATGATACTGGGCTGACTATAATCGATGATGAGGGATGGGGTGTTAAAGAAAATAATTTGATTAGAAATAATATTATCTACAATTTCGGTGGAAATTACGGAATCAGTATAACTGACTGGGGTTATGGAACAGTAAAAGGAAATACTTATCAGAATAATTTAATTTACATATCTGGGGTAAGTGATGTTATCTATTACAGGGGTTCGGCAATGAGTGTTAGTACATTCAATGGAGAGAATGGAAATAATGATGATGTAATAGAGGATAACATCCAGTTGGATCCAATATTCACTGACCCATTTAATAATAACTTCACTCTCCAATCAACTTCCCCTGCAATTGATTCGGGAATGGATGTAGGCCTTAACCAGGATTTTGACGGTAACTATGTTCCACAGGGCTCTGCCCCGGATATTGGCGCTTATGAATATTTATTAACTGGTGTTGATGAACGATCCGGTGGAATACAATCGATATTCAGGCTATATTCAAATAACCCCAATCCGTTCAATTCCACAACGAGAATATCGTACTATATTCCAAGCTCAAGTTATGTGACATTAACCATCTA
>JAIOQY010000159.1 GCA_021108435.1 Candidatus Aegiribacteria sp. | reverse complement strand
TATTAGATATTCTTACGGAAATCTCCATTTCAATTAAGACTGGAGAGATATTATGCAGACTGCACTAATAATTATCTCGTTTCTTGTCATAGCACAACCCTCGGAATTCGATGCTCTCCTTAATATCAGAGATTTTAATAATGCGCTTGAACTCACCGGTGAGTCAGATTCGCTCAGCGCTGAAGTATTCCGGAGATCAGGTAATCCTTCCATGGCTTCCATGCTTTTTGAAAGAGCATTTGCGGAAGACCCGTCCGCCGGACTTTTCGCAGCGATCTGGGCTGTGATATCCGGTTCAACTGAACACTTTCCTTCAATGTCGTCCGGATATCTCAGAGAAGAACTGCCAGAATGGAGCAGTATGCTTGACTGGGAACCGCAACATCTTCTTTCTTTAATTGAGTCGGCAGCCGTACTCGAAGACAGTATTCTGGCGGACAGTCTCATGCGGGTGCTGGTCGATAGCTTCCCTGAATCCATGGAGGCTTCAGAGGTTATAAGCTGGGAATTCTACGATAACCTGTATCCTGTTTGGAATGACGATTCAGCCAGAATCCTGGTTCTTCAGGATTTCCTTGATGAATGGGGCGATAAGTCGGATCTCTGGCGATCCAGAGCATGGCAGTATACGCTGAATGCTGTATTTGAAACAGCCGATTCAACAAGGTGGACGAACTCTCTAGAAATGTGGCTCGAAGCATGTCCTGACGATCCTCAGGCCTGCCTGAGCGGCGCGGCGATGTACATTGACCGTGATTCTTCCTGGTCAGAGGCGCTTGAACTCGCGGAAAAAGGGTTGGTGCTGATGGACAGCAGCTGGATTCCTGTGGGAATACCTCAGGAAGAATGGCTTCTAACCGGTATGGCGCTTGAAACAGGATTGAATTTCAGGAAGTGTTTCGCCATGGCCGGTCTCGGTCATGAGCAGAAAGCACTTCAGGATCTGGAAGATCTCCTGTCACTCACAGTCTATCCTGTAGATGATTTTCACACAGAGGCTTCCCTGCACTGGCTTGCCGGAAGACTGAATCTCCGAATTGGTGATACTCTTCAGGCAATGAATCATTTCCTTGACGCAGCTGTGCTCGGAGAAGTACGGAACCGCTGGAGCGGAGAAGCTGTGCTGGAGCTGGACAGTCTTCTGCCGACCGGCGTTATACCCGAAGAATGGGGACGGGATAAAACCGGATATAACGGTCCGATTTTCGAAGATGTGACATATCTTCTCGGACCGGACAGCCTTGTCAGCGGTTCAAGGGTCTCCTGGTGTGACTGGAATTCAGACGGGTATCCGGATATTCTGATCGGACATTCACTTTACCAGAACATCGAGGGAAATTCCTTCATCGATGTAACTAGTGAGGCCGGTCTTGATTCGTGCAGGGGTAATGGAGGAATCTGGGGAGACATAAATCGGGATGGATTCCCCGATCTGGTCACCTCCGGCAATCCGGTTCAGATATTCGTCAATATTGACGGCGTTCTTAAGGACAGGACTGAGAGGATGGGTGTAATCGCTACCAATTCAAAAATCGAGGGAGTGGCGCTTCTTGACTGGAATGCGGATGGATGGCTTGATCTGTACCTGGCCAGTTATGAACAGGCAGGCAATATGGGATCAGGAACCCCTGACGCATTCTACCTCGGCGGTCCTGATGGTTTCATACAGATAGGTGACAGTCTCGGGATGAATCCATTCCTTGATAAGCCTCTTTGCGGAAGAGGAGTAAGCCCCTGTGACTTTAACAGAGATGGAAACATCGATATTTTCGTCTCAAACTATCGCCTTCAGGAGAACTTCCTCTGGGAGAACACATCTGAAGGCGCGATAAACTCCGCTCTGACAAAAGGATTAGCGGGAACGGATACAGACGGCTGGTGGGGACACACTATCGGCAGCGCGTGGGGAGATTATGATCGTGATGGAGACTGGGATCTATTCTCTGCAAACCTTGCTCATCCAAGATATATTGTTTTTTCCGATATGAGCGAACTGCTTGTCAATGAAGACGATCTCTTCACTGACGGAAGAGGAAAAGCCGGGATCAGGTTCGAGGAAACACATTCAAACCCTGTATGGGGTGATTTCAACAACGATGGATGGCTTGATCTCTTTATTACCTCAATATATTCTGACAGACGGAGTTTTCTCTATCTGAATCAGGGTGACAGAACCTTCAGAGATGTAACATGGCTCGCAGGTGCCAGAGTATTCAACGGCTGGGGTGCGGCAGCTGCTGATTTCGATCTTGACGGAAAACTCGATCTGATGATTGGTTCCGGAGATGGCCCAATACTCCTGAGAAATGTCACGGAAAGCGGCTACGGTGCAATCGTCAAGGTTTATCCACCTGATGGTGTAAATCCATCAGGTATCGGATGTACCGTTGAGCTGGAGCAGGACGGCATCATATACCTCAGGCAGGTTGAGGGTGGAAGCGGTACCACAAGTCAGAACAGCAGATACCTTCACTTCGGTCTATCTTCTGGAAATCCGTTCTCAATGAAGCTTTTTGTACCGGGTAATCCGGTATCAGTAACTGAATCGGAGGGCTTGCCCGGATCGATATCAACTATCGGCCGGTAATTGAATGCCCTGCTTTTCTGCTGCGATATTTTGTCAGGAAGAGTGTAGTGAACTGCAGGTTACCGGCAGGGCAGGTCTCAACACAAACTCCACACCCCACACAGTTTAAAGATCTTACCGGCTCACCGGTCTTCGCCTTGCTCATTATATCAATCGACATTTTGCATACGTCATTACATAATCCGCAGCTGTTGCATTTCGTAAGTCCGGTGGTGATCTGCTGCCCGGCGATTCTCCCAATAACACCAAGCAGGGTACCGGCAGGGCAGTAATAACAATAAGATCTTGCTCCGACAAATAGCATGAAAAAGATCATCAGGTATAATTCAAAGACCAGATATTTAATTCTCTCAATATTAATTAATATCCTCACGGGAATAGTCACAATTCCGGTGAAGAAAAATATTCCCCAGGCAACCATCAGGGCCAGACAGATGACAATCATGAAAATTTGAAATACAGAAAGGATTGTCCGCATCTTCGGATGGACCACCTTGGATCGCGGGCGTTTTTTATTATGAGAGATTAAGGGCAATGCTTCGCCAAATGCTTCTGCATGAGCGCCGACAAATGTGCAAAGCATACTGCAGTGCCAGCGTCTTCCTAAGAATACTGTCCCTATAAGTACAATCAATTGGTATATGTAAAATACCCAGAGCGTAATAACAACTCCGTTCCAGTCCAGTATCTTAGTCAGTGAAACAGTCAGGTGAGAACCTGTTATCGGTGCTTGAAATGGCAATGATGCCCATGGAAAGGGCATCAGGGCAACATAGAATTCTGTAAATCGCAGTATGAATGGCAGGATCAGATATAAGAATAAGAACGAAATGGAGAAACTGGCAAAACTGATCAGCCTGAATTTGGATATCTTACCTCTTGAGTTTTTAACATACTTGATGGTTATATAAAATCCGATTATCGTGGTTATCGATCGAATTCCATTCTCAAAAATGATAAAGATCCACTCAATGATTGCTTTAACTTCCGGGCTTGCGTTCTTCCGTACGACGCCCATTAAGAACCCTGCTATCAAACCTGATATGATAAAAAAGTAAACAGTATATCGCAATAATTTTATATAGCGCTGTGATTTTATCTGTTTAACCATTTCAATCCATTCGGGGTCGGACGCCACTTGCGACACTTACACAATGTGTAATATAGAATAAATTATGCATATACCGTAAATATCAGGTTTACTCTCCCCGGAACAGGACAAGAAGCATTGACCGGGCATGATTGCCGTTAGTATTGTCATAAGGAAGGAGATTTGACAGGGCAGGATATGTCGAATTGTCCTTCCAGGAAATACTGCAGATGAAAAAACAGCATTCTATGGGGTAGTCAGGAGAATTATCATGATCAAATATATGGTGCCTATCCTTCTGATTGGGGTCTGTGCGGCTAATGTCGACATGGTTCCTCTGCGCTTCACGGGAAATGATTATCTCTATGTGAGCTGGATAGATTATTCCGGTGATGCAAGGGTGGCAAGGTACGATGGAACCACCCCTGTCGATGAGGCAACATTCCACGATTGTTCAATGGCCTCTGTGGCCATCTGCCTGGATGATACTGACACACCGAACGTAATGCTGATCACATCCCTGGAGGAAACCTTCTGTACCGATACTCTCTATTCTCTGAATTTTATACTTCTTGATGTGCAGGACCAGGTTTCTTTCGAAGGATTTTACACGGAGTACGCGCAGTACGGTCTCATCAGGCACCATCATCCTCTGTATGACGGCCTTATCGCAGGGTATTATTACTGTTGTTTAAGCAGCGGAACCGACTACTACTGGTTCATGCAGGATTACAGCATCAATTCCGCTCAGATAGATCTTGGCACACTCCTCTACGAGGAAACACCATACCCTCTGGAAGACGCATCGGAATATTTCCCCTTCAAAATGGTTGGACCGGTTGCCTGCCAGGACAGCCGAGCCATATTCGCCACGGACAAGTTTACAGGCGGCGGCTGGGGCTATCCGGGACACATAATGCTCATGACCCTTTCGCACAACCCGCCCATAGACCCTGTTTACCTTCTCTGCGATACGCTGACCTCAACCCCTGATACTCTCCCCTGCGACCCCTGTATTATGGCCATGGGCAGCTGCTCCGACAGAGGACTGCTCCTCTGGGCGGACGAATGGGGTGCTGATCACTTCTCCAGCTACAACTGTTCGGAACCGGCACC
>JAIOQY010000158.1 GCA_021108435.1 Candidatus Aegiribacteria sp. | reverse complement strand
TCTTTACCGTATAGTTTGATCATACACTCAGGGCATATCCCATGCGAGAATGTCGCGTCTGAATGATCAGAGACATACGACTCTATCTGCTGCCAGTAGCCGTCATCATCCCTGACTTTCTTGCAGTTAGCACAGATGGGAAGCAAACCCTGAAGTTTCTTCACATGCACCAGAGCATCTCGAAGCTGATTGTTTATCCTGGAAAGCTCAACATTCTTCAAACGGTAGATCTCAGCTTCTTTTTCCTTCTTCTCTGTCTCGAACTGCACCTGAAGCCCCGCTATTTTCTCCAGGCTCTTTTCGTTCAGGTGTTCTTCAACACATCTGTTCAGTTCCCTGGAATATGAAAGTGCTTTCTGCAGATCACCCTTTGCTTCATACAGTTTCGTTATCAGATCCAAACAATGAATTTCCCAGTCCTTCAGCTTGAGCTTCCTTGTTATCGAAAGACCTCTGCTGATAAGTGATTCAGCTTCTTCAAGCCGTCCAAGAGCAGTATATACACCGCCTACACATCCGCATGTGTAGGCAACACCCCTTTTGTTGCCTATCTCTTCATACAGTTCAAGGCTCCTTATGAAACACTTAAGAGCTGATTCGTTGTCACCCAGTTTTTCATGCAGACTTCCCAGATTACCAAGAGTGCTTGCAGTACCTTTTACATCTCCAAGATCTTCCCTGATATCAAGAGCTTTCTGGAAGTATTCTCGAGCCTTGTCAAACTCTTCCTTTTTTCCGTAGAGAGAACCGATGTTGTTATAGATGTATGCCAGTTTCATACGGTCACCGGACTTCTCCCATATCGAACGGGCATATTCATAGAATGACTGCGCAAGATCAAGCCGAAACAGACCGCTGTATATCGTGCCTATATTCAAGTAGCAAACAGCAAGCTCATCTTCGCCTGCGCCACATTCCTGTTTAAGCCTGAGAGATTCGTGGAAATGTTCAAGAGCCTTGTCAATCATGCCCTGAGACCTGTAGATAGAAGCCTTCGTACCGTGAACGGATGCCATACCATTCTTATCCTCAAGCTCCTCGGATATCTCCATGGATTTCTGACAATACGACATCGCCTCAGCGAACTTTCCCGCCTCCATATTGATTGTTCCAAGAGTATTGCAGCTCTTAGCCTGCTCTACAAGAAACCCCTGCTTCTCAGCAAGGTTCTTTGCTTCCACAGCACAGACTTCCGCTCTACGCGGATCTAAATGAAGACAGGCATAAGCAAGTTTGTTCAACACAGACGCAAACTCCGAACCGGGTGGTTCAAGCCTGAGGCTTTCCAGTTCCTTCTCCAGCGCTATGATCTTCTTATTAGGCATAACCTGTACCCAAAATACCCCTTCAAGAAGGTAATCTTAAAAGCATAATATCCGTTCATGTTGAAGGTGTCAATTCATTTTTCAGTTAGAATGTAATCTTAAACTGTTAATATTCCGAGCACCGACCGACAAGGCTTTCAGGTTTTTCAGACTTCACCCACCTTATCCTTGCAAAACAGTGCTTTTTCAGCAATTCTGGTTATATAAGCATGCATATTGCTAACCACCTTTAGAGATTTACATGGCAATTACAATTAACACTGGAACCGTCAACGGTAATTATCCAGAGGTGGATAATTAACTGAAGAATCAGGATCGACGTGACATGCTCTACGTTGCGTGTCACTAGATTCTGTTATTGCTCC
>JAIOQY010000157.1 GCA_021108435.1 Candidatus Aegiribacteria sp. | reverse complement strand
GTATTCCCCGGGGTCTATCTCGCTGAGCCACAGATTCTCCACGATGGGAATGGATGCTTCCAGAAATGTTCTGTGAGCGTTCGATGATTCCGGCGGGTCGACGGAAACAGAATCGATTCCAATCAGAGCGATTCCCATTTTACGAGCGGTTTCAGCTGCAGAAGCTGTTAACGCGGTATAATTCCTGAAGACATCTGTCTGATCTGAATCTGAAGAGTCTGTTTTCAGCAGGAGGGCTTTTCCCTGAAGTGAAAGCCCCGACAGTACATCTTCATAGATTACCTTTTTGCAGCTGCAATCCACCACTGTAGCAGGAAGAATAAGATTCGTCAGAGGAATATTGTCCACGGTTGTATCACAATGGGCAAGATGAGCGGGAGCGTCCATATGAGTTCCCGAATGGGAGCTCATCTTCAATCCTGATGTAACGAATCCATCGGCAACCGTTATAAGCCTTCGATTGAACTGCTCATCCCCAGGCCAGAATGGAGTCTCTTCTGAAAGAGGCCGTGTTATGTCTATCATTTTATCCGGCGTTAGCGAGTACACTATTTTCATCGGTTCCCTCACCATCTGAAATAATTCCTTCTCATACTGAAGACATGAAATATCAAAATTGTATATAATCATTTATGCTGAATAATCAGTCCGGGGTAAACCGGAGAGAGGAAAGAGAAAATGAACCGCTTCGAAATTCTTGAGTTCGTGCGTCGTAATACCACTTCGTTCATGGCCACGGCAGAAGGGGGAGAACCTAGAGTCCGGGGAATGGATACGCCGTATATTGACGAGAACGGTCTTACATTCTGTACCGGTACCGGTAAGGATATCTGTAAACAGCTCCTTGCGAATTCCTCGGTGGAACTCTGCTACTGGAGCATGGAGGAAAAAATTCAGCTGAGAATTCGGGGAGAAATGGAAAAGCTTGATGATGAAGAACTCAAGAAGCACATCGTTGAAACGAAATTCACCTTTCTAAAACCTGTTGTAGAGCAGTTCGGATGGGACACACTGACCCTGTTCAGGATTTCCAGCGGTGAAGCAAGAACATGGTCTCCTGAAAACCCCGCGGAAATAAATACTGAGGGCTTCGATTTCTGAGAGTAGATGCATCAGAACATCCAGAAGTCTATATCCTTTTTCACTGCCCGACTGCGAATTTCTTCGATGTCGATGAACCTGTTTGCAATGAGCGTACTACTGTCCATTTCTGAACCCGCGATTTCCCTGACACCAGGCCAGAGGAGAGTTTCATTTTCCATTATGTAACCGCTCATGTAATCGGTGTTGCCCTCATCATACATATTCGCTTCAGAAAGCATCTGAGACGTGATTGCAAGTATCTGACCCCTCCGCTGGTGATAGGCTGACCTGAGAATATCGATGTACGTGTATTTTCTTCCTCTCTCAATAGAAACTTCGATTAATGCGCTTACGTGGTTCTCACCAGATTCATCATCGTGCTTCGATTCGTAATCGTACGGTATCTCCGATCCGCCTGTACTCACAATCTCAAAGAGGAACATAGCATCTTCATCGCTTTCAATAACATCGAAAATACCTATAATGTATCTACCACCGCTGTCAGTGTTCAATGGTTCGCTGCCGCTGCTGGAATACATCCGGATGTCAACGGGATCAGAAGATCTGAATATCAGGTTCATCTGATCAGCGTAAGGGTGCTCAAGAAGATATTCAGCGGTAATTCCCGGAGTATCATCCGCGGTCCCCCACCGTTCGATGTTCAGGTCTGATGTCAGATAATGCCTCTCCACGTCTCCGGGCCGTGGACCTGCCTTGCTGTACATGAAGAATGGAGGATCGGTGAATCTATCGTTTCTGAGATAGGGATCAAGACGGTTTTCGAATATTGCCAATCTCCACTGGCAGGTTTTCTGATGAAGAGCTTCAAGAGTTGAGTATAGAGCTTTCATTTCGTTCTCTGAAAACTTCTCTGTATCGAAGAATGGTTCATTGACCACTCTCCACATAAGGGCTGCAAGGGACAACGAAGGATATTCCGTGTTGAGGGCGTTCATTACAAGTTCACAGCGGTCAGTGATGTTTTGCGGCAGTGTCCCATACTGAAAACCACTGAGAATATCCCAGGCTGGATCTTCCGTATCAAACCGATCAAGTAATAGACTCAGTGTTCCCGATCGGTAACCGGCTGACAGTTCTACATAGTGACCCATGATTATTCCATCAGTAAGCTCCGGATCAAAAATCACCGATTGAGAATCTATCTTGATCTGCTTCATATGAATCTGTAAGGGTAACGCATTTGAAGATTTCGCTGTCCGGATTTCAGCTCCCCGGCTTAATCCCGAAGCCAGGGCGCCGAGACAGACGGTAATACCGGCTGCTGTTTTCAATGAATCCGGAACATGCCATATTTCCCTGAAGCATTCCTTCCCATTTTTCCTCTGAAGCCAGCAACCTGATTTGCATGCTGGATAGTAGATGCACTCGTCACACTTCCCTTCAGGTTCGAATTTCCTGAGTTTTCTGAAACCATCTTCCCATATCTCCCGCAGGGGCCTCTGATGGATATTTCCGGCGCTGAAAGACCTGTCCAGTGTTGTGCACGGAACAACTTCACCGTCGGGAAGGATCACGCATTGAGATTTACCCGCGCCGCAGGTAAGGGGGAAATCCCTTACGAGGGGTTCAAAATTTCCAAGATAACCGATCTCATCGGCCATCTCCACATTGAAATATTGCCTCTTTCGTGCGACGAACCTTATCAGCTGTCTCAGTTGCCTTTTTGACAGAAACAGGTCGGAGCGGTATGCAGCTCGCCCCTCGGGAACCAGCAGGTGAATTCCCCACTGGTCAGCACCGCTTGCAGCTACAAGCTGAAAGGTTTCCTCAAGATATCGTTCATTGATACTTGTCACTGTGGTGCCTGCGCAAACCCTGACTCCAGGCAGGGATTTAAAGAAGCTGATAGCCTCTATCGCTTCTTCCCATGCTCCTTTCCGTCCTCTGAAGGAATCATGGATCTCCCTCGGTCCATCCAGGCTCACCGCCACAAAACCGGGGCTGTTTTCGGCAAGCCTCTTTCTCTGATATGCTGAAGGCATAACTGCAGTATTAAGAGTCCAGTTCTGCTCCCTGAATCCAAGATAGTCAATAATCATAGGCAGATCGTTCCTTGCAAGAGGCTCTCCGCCTGTGACAAGGAACTCCTCCACACCCATTTCGACAATTTCATCGATCAGTTTCATTACAGCCTGCAGAGGCATATCGGTGAAACCGTTATCCAGGCTGACGGAAAGGCAGTGCGGGCAGCTGAGATCGCATTTCAGCGTAGATATCCACTGTACAAGAACGGGAACCTTTGAATAACCATTCCGGGAAAAGAATCCGGTTCCGTCTGAAGCGCTATACTGACTGTAGTTGCTGAAAGAACCCATTCCCTGTTCTCCTCATCTCAGTATTTATAATGTCATCATAATGTAACGGACATCAGTTACTTTCAGCAATCCTGAGTCTTTTCTCCACTCCCATTGACAGGAATAGGCGCGAGTACTCCAAACCAGTGAAATGGGAATAATGCAGATCATACGGAAAACCTCCATCAAGCTGTATCGATTATACTTGCTTAAGAGTGGGAAATTCATACGGATTATTCAAAGTGCCACCACTGATGCTGGATACGCTCATTAGAAAAGAGATAATAAGCTGACTATGAAAGCAGTAACAGAGCAAGAACCGATTTCTATTGATTCACTGCGTCAAATGGCGATAGAGCGCTTCGGTGATATGGTCAAAGCTGTGGTAGATGTAGCTCGTGAGATCATGGTCATTGATGCGGACCTGCACTCAGATGAAGAAGCAGAGCTGCTTTCGACAGGTTCAAGGCAACAGGATCTATGGGGAATTAACCTCTATCCGGAGCTGCCTGCAGAAGACTGGCTGGAGTTTGATTCGATGATAAATCTGCGACCATCCTCCGGAAATCGCTCCAGAAATGTTGATGATCCTTCAATCCGTAAACAGATTCAAGATGTGGTGGATCGATTGGTGTTCGAATGAAATCCTCCATGCACAAGGATCTCGCCGCAGGTCGCTGGTGGGAGCTTTCGCTGTATGAACAGCTGGGAAATGTAGGCAGCGAGGTAGGCAGGGCACTGCGATGGAAAACCCGTAATCCGCAGATATCTCAAAGAGCATTTGAGCGTGCATTGGAGCTGATGGATTTTACTCTTGATGATCCCCGCCACCGATGCTCGGTTACTCGCCTGCGCGAACTTGCACGAGCGCGGGAGGTTCTGGTCGATTTTCTTGCCGGCTCGAATGAATACCAATCAACCGCTGATTCCCTGCAGCGGTACTTCGATGCCTTCGCCGTTGCCGCGAACCTGGTGCGTGACCGCGTTTCACTTAAGAATTCATCAGAGTGAGATCAGACTTTTGAGATAACAACAGGGCAGATTGTATTCAGAGGACAAACCTCGCACCGGGGTTTGACCGGTTTACAGATTCTCTGTCCGAACGTTACCATAGTATGATTAATACCGATCCAGTATTCAGGAGGAAAAATTTTCTGAAGCTGCAGTTCAGTTTCTTCAGGTGAGGATGTGCGCGCCAGACCAAGTCTGTTTGAGATTCGATGCACATGAATATCGACACATATCGCGGGTTTTCCGAATACCATTCCAAGAACGAAATTTGCCGTTTTTCTTCCTACTCCCGGAAGGCTCAGCAGATCCTCAATGTTGTCCGGTACTTCTCCTTCAAACCTGCTCTGAATTAATTCAGCTGCCTGCTTCAGCTGTTTTGCCTTCTGTCTGAAGAAGCCAGCCGGTTTAAGCAGAGTCTCCAATTCTTCCCTGTCAATAGAAATCATCGACGTAACATCAGGGGCAGATTTAAGTACTCTCGCAGATACCGTTCTGGTAACAGCGTCCCTAGTTCTCAGGCTTATAACAGTTGATACAAAAACAGGGAAAGCCTCATGTGATTCCTGGAGAGGGGCCGGAGTACCCGGCAGACCTGCAGCGCGTTTCATTGATTCGAGAATCTCAAGTGCTCGCTGGCCGGTCACTGTTTTACTTTTACAAATTTCAATCCCTGACTTCGTCCTGACTTCAGGCTGAGAGCAAGCTTTCCTTCAAGAAGAGAGATAAGATCATCACCGAGAGCTTCTCTCCGCCAGCCGGATAATCCAGGAATCTCAGAAAAGTCATCCACTGAGCAGGGAGGATGCTTCGCAAGAGCATCCATCATATCGGATGACAGAAGCAGAGCAGGTGAAATGCCCAGTCTGTTGGACTCCTGTTTCAGAAATATTCTGAGGATATCCCTGCGGGCTGAAATCCCGGGTTTTGAGTGGTATTTCGGAATATCCGGGATATTTTCCGGAGGGTTGATCCTGGCTTCTTTGATCACCTCCAGTATTTCGTTTCCCCATTTTTTAATAAACCCGGATGAGATTCCTCTGAGCCTGGACAGGCTGCTAATTTTCTCAGGGGCCATTGCGGTGATTGCTCCAAGGATATGGTCCCTTACTATGTAATTGCGGGGTTTATTCAGTTTTTCAGCTGTCTTTTCTCTCCATTGAACAAGAGCCCATAGGATAGGGAGCCTGCTTTTCGTGATTTTTCCGGTGGATCTGACTTTCTGGAAGATTCTTCTCAGAGGAATCTCATATGTAGAGGGAAAAGTGAGTGATTCAGCCTGTTCCGTGTACCAGTTCAACCTACCTGTTGACTTCAGCCTTTTCATCTGATTCCGGTAAATCGTAAGCAGATATCTGACATCGTTGAGGGCATACTCGATCTGCTCATTCGAGAGAGGCCTGATAGACCAGTCGCTCAGAGTGTGTCCTTTTTGCGGAGCTTTGCCGCACTCTGTTCTGACAAGATTATAAAGAGAGATCTGAAGTTCATATCCAAGAAACGCGGCAGCAAGCTGAGTGTCGAATACGGATGAAAAAACTATGCCCAGATGATGCATAAGCACGTCAATATCGTTTTTGGCCGAGTGAATAACCTTAACCGGAACCTCCGATTGGAGCAATTCGGCGATCGGCGAAAGATCTTCAATCCCGAGAGGGTCAACCGCTACCGGACCGTTCCTGCCCGCAAACTGTATGAGAAACAGTTCAGGCCAGTACCTTTTCTCTCCATGAAATTCAGTATCCAGTGCAATAACATCTTCTTTTTTCAGATCCTCAATTAGTCTGTTCAGTTCTTCCTGAGTATTGATAAGGGTTGTATTGCTCAAAGGTTCTCCTGACCAGGATTGTTTGATGCTGAATTTAAATATGATCTCTCCGAAGCGGATTGAAGTTCTATTCTGCTCGTTTCATCATGGAAGGGGCAAAAAACTCCTTCCCCGGTAATTTCATAGTAAACGTAACCATTATCCGGACAGCGAAATCCCCCCCGCTGGCTGAATTCCCCGTCACTTTCCTCGAACATCCCGGCAAAACTGTCAGGGAAGCGATAACCTGCAAGGATGTAATCAGAGACAACTCCTGCCAGGCTGTCTCGCAACAGCATGCAGCTGGATCCTCCGACATCCAGCCCGTCTCCAAGATGGCCTGAAGGACAGAGAAGCATGCTGCCTTCAAGGAAATAGGGTTTGCTGCTTATTGGACAACTGTATTCCCCGGGATCAACTCCGTTGCGGTATGCCGGGATTACCGTTTCCTGAGCGAAAGCAGTACACATCACAGTAGCTCTTCCCAGAAGATTATCGAGTGACGAATCTCCCGCTATTTCCCATTTTCCCGAGTCATTCTCTCCGAGCCAGATTGTTCGTGATCCTCCGTGATCGAGAGCAATGGAGATTGTGTATCCTCTTGATTCAATGCTACCAATAGTGATTCTGCCTGATGAAGGCGAATTATCAAGTAATTCAAGAAAGACCGGGCTGACCAGCGCCGCAAGACTATCGGACAGCAGGAAGTATGCGTCTTCAGTATTTCCTGAAGAGAGGGCTCCCACATACTCGCGAGAAATGTCTAGCAAAGCCTTTCCGGTACTTGAAGTACGAGCCATGAATGCAGCTGAGATCAGAATTGCACAGATAACCAGCCGGCGCACTTCTAGTTCCTGCCACCTGAACCGCTTGATGTGCTGCTGAAAAGACTGAGGAAATCAATACCTGTTCCGTTTATGATTATTCCCCACTCTTTGGACGTATTTTCCCCGCCAAGACAGTAATAGACCTCAGCAGTCAGGTCTATGCTCTCATTGTTCAACACGAAACCGGCCCTGAGATCCTGCCGACTGAATTCACTGTTATTCTGCCCGGTTGTATTTCCATCTATCTTTGCTTCTGTTTCTCCTCTTGTTGCTAATTCCCCTCCAATTCTCAGGCTCAGTTCAGGATTCATGGGAAGGACGAAAAAACCTGTAAGTCGGAGTTCAATAGGAGGTTTAGTTTCTGCGGAATCCCTTCGTGATACGTGAAGTGCATCCCATGCCCACAGGTAATAACGAAGGCCTGCGGTAGCTTCCACGCTCAGACTTGATCCCTGTGAAACCGGTGACTGAATAGTCATAGCTCCGTCAAAAGCGAAATGTCTGTCGCTTTCTGAGTAATCGCCTGACTCGAGCGCTCCTTTTAGAGGAATCCTTATCGCGCCCCTTGCTATGAGCATGGGCGATCGAGAAAGCCATCCATCAAGAGATATCCACGGATCGGATATTCCCACGCCGGTGGTTTCTTCAGGTCCCTGAATCTGAAGGTGGCCGGGAATAATAATTGAAATCGTATGGCTGTTTGTCAGACCGTATCTGCCGGCGAACTGAAATCTCAGAACACCCAGGCCGGTTGAATAATCATGAAGCTCGCTGTTGCCAAGGGAATCGGTGAACCAGTACTGATTTGCTCCGAAATACCCAAGAGCAACGTCCCCGTCTGATTCCATCGAATGCAGAACACTTGTAAGGTTATTGTAGTAAAGCGGGTCATATGAGAATGAAACTCCGCATACAACAAGCAGAGTAAGCAGAAGAAATCTATAACTAGACATATTCATTTCCTTTCACTGAGTATTAGTTCTGCAGTTCAATTTCCGTTAGTTCAAACATAGTTCTTTTCAGGCAGTTGACATAAGCCGTACATGCTTTTCTAATAGTGCAGGTTTTATAGTGCAAGTCATGTTGAGTAATTTTATTCAATACTTGAAAGGAAAGGAAAATGAAATCACGTGGTTTTCTACTGTTAATCACACTTCTTCTGGTAACAGGAAGTGCCTTCTCCCTCCCCTCGGTAATGGGGTTCAGGGGAGTGAGTAGGGTTCTTGATGCCAGAACCATCGGCGAGAACGAAATGGCTTTTGCTCTGATTGGCCGGTACTGGAGCAGTACAGACAAGTACGATGATCTTCACTATCGTGCTCGATACACCAGTTCAGATACTGTACTGAGTGTGGAGGATTCGGAGCATCTTGCTGAGGGTTTCTTCTCTCTGGATTACGGGCTGATGAGTTTTATTGAACTTGCGGCACGTATCAGTTATGTGGGCACATACTATGAATTCGACCTCACTCCTCCCAGAAATCAGACGATTGGTCAGTGGGATGGTATCCATGGAATGGGCGATGTGCTGCTGGGATTGAAGGCTGGATTTACTCCTACGCCATCAAGCGAAGTTCTGTGGCTGGGATTGGGAAACTGGTTCTCTTTCGCTCCAAAATCAAACAATACTGTGGAATGCGAAGAATATGACGGGAGATATGCAGGCGGCACTCCGATGTACTCCATGCGCAGACCCAGCCTTGCTACCGGACATACCAGTATCGGTTTTGGCGGTCTTATTTCCGCAGACATGGCTAACATATGGCCTGGAACCCCCGTTCGCGCCCATGTCAATGTTGGATACTCAATGTACAAACAGACAATCAGCATGGAAGATTACGTACTTGAATTTGACAGTACGGGAAGAAGATCAAGAACAAACCTGTCTGACGTGAGCTTGCTGGTTAAGGATAACGCACTTGATCTGGGATTTGCTATTGAATTTCCCACCAAATTCGCTGTTATCTTCACGGAGTTTTCCTTGAAGAAGTATCTTGACAGAGATAATTACAGCACTGTCTCTTATTTCACTCCCGGAATCCGGGTTTTCTCGGGTGGCGGAGTCATTATGGACTTCAGCTTCAATATGGGATTGACGGATTTCAATCCGGAATATTTCGACTTCGGACACGATCTTTATCAGTCCGGAAGCGTATCAACAGAAGAGAGAGAGCAAAGAGCGCCTCTTCCAGAAGGCGGCACCCAGGACTGGGGAGTTTCGATGAGCATAGCTTTCTCCAGCGATCTGATCGATAAGGGACCCGGGATCACAACCGGAACAGTTTCAGGTATGATCACTGAATTCGAAACGGGTGAACCTGTGGAGGCTGAGATATCCTTCCCCGGCATACCTGTGCAGAGTGTTACTTCTGATCCTGAAACAGGTTTCTATTCGGTCACTCTTCCTGAAGGAAGCATTCCCGTTACCGTTTCTGCGGAAGGCTACAATGCCGCGTCCGCGACGGTGGTTCTGGAAGCAGATCAGGATGTTGTAGTTGATTTTTCTCTTGAGGTTAGAGCCGGACAGGGACAGATCGCCGGAACGGTTACGGAGTTCGAGAACCACGATCCGCTTCAGGCTACGATAACTATCGATACAGAAGAACCTATCACAGTTGAATCTTCCGCGGCTGGAGTATTCCAGATTGACGCGCCGGAAGGAACATGGACAGTAACGGCTGAGGTTGACGGATACGTTTCCCGTTCCCAGCCTGTTGTTATTGCTGCCGATCAGACTTCAATTGTCGATTTCGTTCTGAGACCCGCCCTGGAAACAGGACAGGTTCTATCCTTCGATAATATCTACTTCGACAGCGGCAGCGCGACTCTCAAACCGGAATCCTACTACATTCTGGACAACGTTGTTGAAATACTCGAGGCAAATGCGAATGCCCGAGTTCAGATTGCCGGACATACAGATTCTGACGGCAGTTCAAGCTACAACCAGACCCTCAGTGAACAGAGAGCTTCTTCAGTATTCACTTACCTTGTTCAGCGCGGAATATCCGCTTCCAGATTGACAACCCTGGGCTTCGGAGAAGCTCAGCCCGTTGTACCGAACACTTCTTCTTCAAACAAGGCAATGAACAGAAGGATAGAGTTTACGGTTCTTTCGAACTAGAACCTTTTAATAGGGAGGGGCGGTTTATCCGCCCCTCTCT
>JAIOQY010000156.1 GCA_021108435.1 Candidatus Aegiribacteria sp. | reverse complement strand
GTTATACCTCAAAAGAAAGGAGGCAAAATGGACTATCTTCAAATGACAGCACCTTGTGGCTTGGATTGTTTCAATTGCATGATGTATTTAGCAAACGAAAATGAAGCACTACGAGCTAACATTTCCCAGCAACTTGGGGTCTCTATTGAACAGGCATCGTGTGGCGGGTGTCGAAATGAGGACGGCAAAATTGCTTTTCTTGGTATGACCGAGCCATGTAACGTTTATAAGTGTATCGGGAAAAAAGGGATTAAGTTTTGTAGTGAGTGTAACGACTTCCCTTGTGATCATCTTCATCCATATGCAGATAAAGCAGCGCAAGTTCCACACAATACTAAAGTTTTCAATTTGTGCTTAATAAAGAAGATGGGGTTGGAATCATGGGCGAAGGATAAGGCAAAAAGTGTCCAAGAAACGTATTTTAAGAAGGCATGGAAAATTTAACCGAAGGACATTCGGTTAACCAAAGGGGGGTATCGGTGATCTCAGCGAAAATGCTCGCTGAGTATATCGATGTTATATACAGAATTATAGCAGAACAGCGACCAGGGGAATAGCTCATGTTTCTTGTCTGCTGATTTGAGGTGTACATCTGGTATTAATCTACACTTTTCCGGGATATGTAATTTGTGAAAAGTAAATCAATAACAGTAATATTAGAAACATCGGGTGATTGGTCATGTCGAAGTATGATATTGTAATTACGCTATTTACTATAGTGTATGGACTGATGTTAGCCGATTTGTTCTTAAGTTTTCATAAACTTATCAGATCCAGAAAAACCGTAAAATGGCACTGGTTACCACTTCTAACTGCCTGGTACTTATTCTTAACTATTTTAAATAATTGGTGGGGCTTATTACCTTCTCAGGGTAGTACATTTTCAATGAATGTATATATTTTTATAGCATACGGACATTGGTTACTCTTAACATTCTTGTTGGTTTTAACTGCTTTACCTGATGTGATTGAAAAAAAAGGAGTTGATTTAAAAAGTTACTATTTCAAAAATCATAGATACTTCTGGGGATTAATGAGTTCTGTTGTTATCCTGTCTATATTAATAAACCTTATTAAACAATTCCATCAATCAGGCCCGATAGAAATTTCTACGATCCTTGCTGTTACTATATTCCCTATTTTGACAATTACACTGGCAATAAGTAAAAAATATTGGGTTCATTCTACTATCATAGTAATACTTGTAACGGGAGTTATACTTGAAATGATCTTTTAACGAAACCTGAAAGTGAAGGATTCTGTTTCTAAATCCTGATTCTCTATATGCTCAGGTAACACTTCATACGTAACCATAAGGGGGCACCGTTGATGCCCCCTTGTTTTCTTTTTTCTGAATCAGTCAACAGGACAGATCGGCAGTACCGTTCTTCCCTTTGATTCATTGATAACTTCAGCTGCTGCAAGATAGATGGCGGATAAGCCGCAGATAATACCTTCAAGGCCGGTGAAAAGACCAAACCATGCCGGCATCTCGAACCAGTGCCCAAGAGCAAGAAGCATGAACAGAACAGTCAGACTCAGAAATACGAACTGCAGCGCGCGGTTCTTCTTCCATGTAGCTACCCACATGCAGAAAGTAAAGAGACCCCACATGAACAGGTACCAGCCGAGAAAGACACCGCTGAATGCGTACCATTCGAACTTCGCTCCCAGAAGTATGAAGACAAGTGTCAGCCAGAAAAGGCCAAAACTTGTAAAAGCGGTTGTTCCGAATGTGTTACCTTTTTTGAACTCCATTATTCCGGCAATGACCTGTGCAAGGCCACCGTAGAAAATGCCCATGGCCAGAATCATGATGTCGTTCTCGAAAAATCCCGCATTGTGAATGTTGAGCAGGACGGTTGTCATACCGAAACCCATGAGTCCCAGCGGGGCAGGATTTGCAAGAGCGTCTTTCATTCACCCTCCAATAGGATTAGTTACCGTATTTCGCTATTATTTCTTTCTTGTCCATGCCCAGAATGCCGTATTTGGCCCCTATCTTTTTGAAGGCTTTAACGCATTTGTCAAGATGTTCTTTTTCATGCGCAGCAGAGAGCTGCACACGAATCCTGGCTGCGCCAGCAGGAACAACAGGGAAACAGAACCCGATTACATAGATGCCTTCCGCATACATATCCCGGGCCATATCGTTAGCCAGTTTTGCATTGTACAGCATTACAGGAACTATTGGAGTAACTCCTGGTCGGATGTTGAGACCGGCTTCTTCCATTCCTTTCCTGAAGTAGTCTGTATTCCATTCAAGTTTATCCCTGCGCTCTGTAGAGGCGGTTATCAGATCTATTACCTTGATCGATCCATTGACTATCGGGGGCGCAAGAGAATTGCTGAAGAGGTATGGACGCGCCTTCTGACGGCACAATTCAATCAGCTCTCTGCGACCGGATACACAGCCTCCGGAGGCTCCTCCCAGCCCCTTGCCGAAAGTTGTGGTGATAAGATCGATCCCGTCTATGACGTCATAATGCTCATGAGTTCCGCGTCCTGTTTTCCCTATGAATCCGGATGCGTGCGAATCATCAACCAGAAGCATCGCGTCGTACTCGTTGCAGAGAGCAACCATTTCATCAAGAGGCGCAAGATCGCCGTCCATCGAGAAAACACCATCCGTAACCACCAGCCTTGTTCTTTTGTTCTGGTGGAGTTCCAGCTTCTTCCTGAGATGTTTCATGTTCATATGCTTGAATGTATCGTACTCCGCTGAACATAGACGGATACCATCCACCAGTGATGCATGAATCAGCCTGTCAGCTATGATAACATCATCCTGGCAAAGTATTGCCTCAAATACACCGGAATTGGCATCCATACATGAGGGGAAAAGAAGGGTATCCTCCATGCCCAGGAATGCGGATACCTTGTCCTGCAGTTCTCTGTGAATATCTTGCGTACCACAGATGAATCTCACAGAACTCATCCCGTAACCGCGTGTATCAAGCCCTTCGTGGGCTGCCTTGATAACATCGGGATGGCTGGAAAGCCCGAGGTAATTATTTGCGCAGAAATTTAAGACCTTCTTGTGGGCAGCACCCTCGGGGTATTCAACCTCGATCTCAGCATCCTGTTCGGAACAGATGAACCGTTTCTCCTTGTAAAGACCATCATCCTTGATCTTCTCAATCTCATTCGTGAACAGGTTTCTAGTATCGTTTGAAAAAGCCATTTGTCACCTCCTCCGATTATCCCAGGTGCTTTTTTATAAGATCACATATGGAGTTGACTGTATCAAACGCTTCAGGAGTCGCTTCCTCATCCGGAAGTTTGATACTGTACTTATTCTCAACAAATCTCTTGAGAGACACCATGGAAAAACTGTCGACTATACCAGAGGATATCAGAGGAGAATCGAAAGATACTTCATCCTCATCATCTTCATCAAGGTATTCATCGACTATGTACTCCAGAACGGCACTTTTCATCTCTTCCATTTCAGATCCTTTCAGTTCTGCTATTAATCGTCAGAAAGACTTGATATGTCACCAACATCTTCGCCCCATTCAATTGCCTTCAGATACCTTCTTACTATCTTGCCCGAGCGTGTTTTAGGGAGTCTGTCCATGTATTCGATCTCCTGCGGCATCGCAAGCGGAGAAAGTCTTTTTCTGATAAAATTCATGATATCCAGTTCAAGATCATCGGAAGGTTCGTACCCCGGCTTCAGAGTAACGAAAGCCTTTACAACCTCCATATTAACTTCATCAGGCTTGCCCACGGCAGCTGCTTCAGCAATAGCCTCATGCTCCACCAGAGCTGATTCTATCTCAAAAGGTCCAACCAGATGACCGCCTGTGTTAATGACATCGTCATCCCTTCCCACAAACCAGTAGTAGCCATCTTTGTCAATGCTTGCTCTGTCACCTGATACATACCAAAGCTCAGGATTCATTCTAAGTTCATCAGGCATTGCGTCTTCTGCGGCTCCAACGAACTTGCTCCTGTATATATCCGGCTGTTTCCAATAACTTCGGAACATGGAAGGCCACCCGGGTCGGAATGCTATCAGACCTACTTTGCCCGGTTCCGTAACCGGTTCATGAGATTCAAGATCAAGAACAGCAGCCGATATCCCCGGGAAAGGCATTCCCATGGATCCGGGACGTATCTCCATACCGGGGAAGTTCGTAATCATCATTGCGCCTGTTTCAGTCTGCCAGAACGTATCATGGAACTGCAGTCCGTTGAATACTTCACCGCTCCAGATGACGGCTTCGGCGTTGAGTGGTTCTCCCACTGATGCAAGATGCCTTAAGGTAGAGAGATCAAATTTACCAACGAGTTCATTGCCATCTTTCATAAGCGCTCTGATAGCAGTTGGCGCCGAATACCAGACAGAAATTTTATTATCCTGAATGAATTGATACCATCTTGAAGATGTAAAACCGGAATCAAGAACACACTGTGTGATTCCAAGAACCCAGGGGCCGATGATGCCGTAACTTGTGCCTGTTACCCAACCGGGGTCTGCAGTACACCAGTAAATATCATCATCCTTGAGATCAAGAACCCAGCTCGTGGTGAGAGCCTGGCCCCAGACAGAGCTGTGAACATGAAGAGCACCCTTGGGCTGCCCTGTTGTACCTGATGTATAGTGAAGAACGGATGGTGATTCGGAATCTGATTTAAAAACGTCGAATTCTTCAATTCTCGGAGCGCTCTCCACATCAAAGAAAACTTCGCCTTCCTTCAGCTTGGCCGGATCACCTTCAACAACAATGATGTTCTTCAGTTCAGGAAGTTTGTCCTTTATCTTCCTGACCTTCCTGACATGTTTACGGGTTGTCAGAATAGCTTTCGTATTGGCGCTGGCCAGCCTGACCTCCAGAGATTCATCGCCAAACGCTGAAAAAAGCGGTTGAGCAATCGCTCCAAGTTTGAGAATGCCAAGAAATGAGAAATAAAGACTGGGAATTTTGTCCATAAAGATACAGACTCTATCTCCCGGCTCGATTCCCTGTTCTTTCAGGAATTGCGCAAATCCGTTTGAGTATATCCTGAGATCATTAAATGTGTATTTTGCTTTTCTGTCTCCGAATCCCTCCCAGATGAGAGCTGTTTTGTCAGCATCTCCCCTGTCGCAAATCCGATCGGAACACATGGCTCCTATATTAAGGAGTTCACCATCTTTCCAATCCATCACATCTCTTGCGATGTTCCAGCTGAAGTTATTCTTTACTTTTTCGTAGGATTCAATGTTGCTCAAAGTTCGCTCCTTCCAACCGTTCCGATATCTGTTTTTTCAGGGTTTTGATCAGCCTTCCATCACCACGACAGCTATTGCATTCAACTTCGTATGACTGACAGAAAGGTATATTTCCTTTACTTCCTTCTCTTGAGCCTTCTTAAGTGCTTCATCTGATAATCGAACCGCAACCGCCCCGGATTCATCCTTCACAATTTCTACATGCTTCCAGCGAAGTCCATGAGAGAGCCCGGCACTGAGCGCTTTGAAAGTGGCTTCTTTTGCTGCAAATCTGGCGGCATAGCTTTCCCATGGTCTGGCTCTGCCTGAACAGTACTTAACTTCATCCGGCATAAACAGTTCCTCAATCATGCCTTTATTGAGCCGAGCCCTGAAAGTATCAAGATCGACAATATCAATTCCAACCCCGACTACTCTCAAAATAATGTTCTCCCGGAAAATATATTTCGTAGTAATAACAGCATGTGAACTCTAACACGAGAATCTTGCCGTGTCCACCGTTTTAAGAATAATTGTACTTATGAAGAAGCTGCTGACGAAGCTTCTTCGGGAACGGTCTTTTCCCTTAAGATCCCACTGAATATTCAGGTTGACATACTTATATATCTTCCATAGTTAATATATCTGAATATAGATTTAAGGGGAATTATATGAATTCTGAAGACTGTAAGGTAACTGACCATGAATGTCATTTGAATAGAATTGAAAAATGGCACAGTAATTTTGAATCTTATATTGCACTCCTGATTGAAACTCTGGAGAAACTGAATGCCAGTTCAATTGAAGCTACGAAGGAATGCAGTGAACATTATAAGGAAACTGTTGAGTTAACAAAAGCTAAAACCAGATTCACTTTTGAAATATCCCATGAATTAAAAGCACCTCTGGCTTCTATATATAATATTATTAACGTAATATTGAGTGGTTATCTCGACGGAGACATTGATAAGCAAAAAGAATTTCTAAATAGAGCTAAATTGCGGATAAAAAGTATTACAGGACTTTTAGATGATTTATTAATGTTTTCCCGTCTTGAGGAAAGGGCAAATGAACTTGATAAGGAAAAATTCAATATTGGAGAATTGTTTACTTCACTTACTGAAGATATGAATGAATATGCAAAATACTGTGATATTGAAATAAACTGGAATCTCTGCGATAATTGTCCCGGTATTTACGGGAATGCAGAACTTATCAGGAGAGTATTCGCTAATTTAATTCAGAATTCAATAAAATACAGCAACCCCGGAGACCGTGTGGAAGTTACAGGACAGGAAGAAAAGGATCTCTTTCTATTTATAGTAAAGGATCACGGCACAGGTATTACAGAAGAAGATCTACCGAAGATATTCAACATGTTCTTCCGAGGTGAAAATGACAGATATAATCTCAGAAAGGATGGGATAGGACTTGGACTTTCTCTCGTAAAGAGAATAGTTAACGCTCATGGAGGCTGTATTAAGGTAAAGAGCCAATTGCATGAAGGAACTACAATAGAAGTACGGTTTCCTGAAACTCAAAAAAAGGAGAAATGATGTCAAAAGAAGTGCTGATTGTTGATGATGATATTGATTTTGTTGAAACCATTGAAATAGTCCTAAAGAGTAATGGTTACGAAACCCGTACTGCCTATAACGGTGAAGAAGCACTGAAAAAAGTTATCGAGAAAGCTCCTGACATCATGCTGCTGGACATTATGATGAAAACCAAAGGCGACGGCATATGGGTAAGCGAGAAAATTAAGGCGGACAAAAGTATCAAGGAAATTCCCATAATTATGATAACCGCAGTAAATCAGGATGCAGATATGGTGAAATTCCACTTCGAAAAAGATGCGGGGAAGGATTCGAAATATATACCTGTAAACACTTTCATGGAAAAACCTATCGAAATCGATGAATTGCTTGCAGAAATCAGTAAACTTATTGGAGCACCCTAGCCTGCCGCAAAAGATAGCTTTCTTACGTTATTGACTGTTACCAGATTGACTTGATACCAGCCCAAGTCTGATGATCAAGAGCTGTCTCAACACCCTCTATCAAGAAAAATGCATCGTAGGGAATGATCCACCATACATCATAACTAATCTGATACATACAATCTGTGTATATGGGGTCGCATATCAGCCATGCATCAGGACCGATGGAATTAAGAACAGTCATAGTCAGCCAGTATTCCCCTTCAGCCAGAGTAGGATTTGTCTGGAGATCAAGTTCAAGCTCCCACAATTCGTAGCCCCACATGGAAAATCCGGTTAGGGTCTCAGTCATGTATTCGGTAGGTACTATTTCTCCCCAGACATAATTACCCTGACCTCCACCTGTGTTTTCAAATATCTCAAGAGCTATCTCATTCGGATGAGTATTTCCATGAATAGTCCAGAAAGTAATAGAGCCAATATCGGATTCTGAATTAAGTATGAAATTGTCTGCAGCGGCAAATCCATCGATATTCATAACGAAGAGCCCGTCTGCCAGATAGTCCATGTTGAAATACTGTGAAAAGAGATAATCGTCTGTCTGAGTCGGAGAATGGATTTCTGAACACAGGAACTGCCCGTATCCTGAATCATGATTTCCTAATACTGCAACATCACATAGAAAAATGAAAAGAAACACCTTCATTTTAATAACCTTTCAGATCGTAACTTATCCGGATCTCATCTACTTCATACGAAATAGTTAAGTTACTATCTCAATAGATATTAGTTGTTGCTCCCAAAAGAAATTACAATAACACTTGATTAACTCACGTCAAGGTTTTAATCCCGAATTAACCGATTGAAATACGCATCGTTCTCTTGACAGAGCTTAGCCGGGAAACGATAAAACCCACATGAAAAAATCTTCAAGGAACCTCAAGAACAAGTATCGGATAATCCTTCCGACGGCATTGATAGTCTGCACATTACTTGTGCTGACGCTACGGGAGTGCAGACCACTGATACCACCTATGGACGACACATACATCCACCTGGTGTTCGGCAGGAGTCTTTTCTCCGGAAGCCCTCTCTCCTTCAACCAGGGTGAGACATCTTCAGGCTTTACAAGCCCTCTATGGCTTCTCCCTTCTGCCCTTGCTTCTATATCCGGCACTGAAGCGGCTCCGGTTGTTCTTATGGGGTTCTCCCTTATCGCTGCTGCATTGGCACTGCTTGCCGCGGGTCCATGGGCAGGGCTTCTAATGCTGATGACCGGACCATTCTTTTTCCATGCATCAAGCGGCATGGAGACAGCGCTTGCTTCTCTTTTTGTAATCGTACTATGGAAAAGCATCAGGGATGAGAATATGCTCGCTCTCAGACCGTTCATTCTCGCCGGAGCTTTTCTATGCAGACCTGAGCTTGCAATTCTCGCAGTACCATTGATCTTCGCCATGCCCGGGAGAAGTGTTCGAAATATTCTTATTCTGCTGGCACCATCATTTGTCGTCGGGATTCTATGGATATTATGGAATCTTCATGCTGCCGGTCTGCTGCTTCCTTCTACTTTTTACGCAAAACAATCTGTCAACTGGTTTTCATCTGCATCATCCGGTCTTCCAGGATTGCTGAAGAACCTGCTTCTTGTTTCTCCACTCCTTATCTTCGCAGCAGTTGCTTCAATAATAGAATTACTCAGAACACCTCCTGCTGAACACAGAAGAAGGAATATTGCATTGGGCTCATTCCCGATTCTGCTCTTTGCTGCTTCCCTTTTCCTTCAGCCGAACAGTTTTTTTCAGATGAGGTACTATGTTCCAGCCCTTACAGCAACAGTTCTCGTTGCTGGACACTGGCTGAGCGGATTGCAAAGAAAAAAATTGAACACCGCTCTTCTTGCCGCTTCAATGCTTCCGGGTTTACTGATTTTCGGAGAACGGCGAACAGAAGCTTCATGTGATGTTGGCGCTATTGATGTTGATCCAGCTGATTACCTTGCTGCCATCGCGACAGACACAGAGACGGTTGCCTCCGCAGATATCGGTGCGGTAAAATGGATTACGAATATGCACATTCTGGATCTTGACGGTCTTGTCACTCCTGAAAGGCTTCCAGGAAAAAATACTGAGGACTGGTACTGGATCGAGCTAAATGCGGACTATCTTCTTGCGTTTCCAGGGCAGTATTCCAACCTTGTCTCTGAAGCCGGTGAATCCATTGAATTTCTGGCTGGTTTCGGAAGCAGATCGAACGTGATATGCGGTGAGGATTCTGTAACTCTCTGGAGAATCTTCTGACTGGACAATCACCCTTTTTAAAGACTATCTTTTCAGCTTCTGCAGTTTGCGTAATCACTCCGAATACGCGATATATTAAGCTTGCTGACCCGCATATCATGAAAATGGAGAGAACAGGATGAATCCGGATTCTGACACCAAATCCAGTACAAGGATGATTCAGGAGAAGATACCAAGCTCCAGAAACAGATATGTAATTGTAGGTGCTCTTGTATCTGGTTTCATAGTCCTTAGCGCTTATTTCAATCTGGAACTTCATCGGAATATCGGTTATTCGCATTTCGCATATGTTCCTATCATTTTCGCCAGTTTCTGGTGGGGTCGAAAGTCCATATATGTAGCGATGATTCTGGGAATGGATGTTCTCGTTTTTAGATTATTCTCCAGCTTCACAAGTCCTCTCTGGGCCGATTTAATCCGAGTCGGATTATTCCTGATCGTAGCAACGGTGATCGGTGAATTGAGTACTGAATTAGCGAATACATACAGAGCCCTCAATGAAAAAAAAGACAGACTTAAAAAAACAAATGCTTCCCTCAAGGAGTTCTCCAAACTCAGGCGGGCTTTCCTTCACATCGCTATTCATGACATGAAATCCCCTGTTTCAGCGACGACAATGCTTCTTCACAGCCTTGAAACTCTCCTGGGATCATCAGTCACAACCAAGCAGAAACACCTTATAGTCAGAATGCATTCCAGACTGGACGAAGCAACTTCATTCCTCCGTGATTTTCAGTTCTTCGCTGCGCTTGAAGACACATCTCAAGTCAGGAAACATGCTAAGAAGATTGATCTGAATAAAGTTATTCAGAAGGTTGTTAAATCAAATCAGGATATCGCATCTGACAAAAAACACAAACTTTCGACTGACCTCCAGAAAGATCTGCCGCCCGTTGGAGGCGTTGAAAGACTTCTCTATGAAGTTGTTACTAATCTTGTTACCAACGCTATTAAATACACTCCTGACAGGGGCAGAATAATCGTTCGAAGCTTTACTAAGGATGAATGTACCATCTGTGTGGAAGTGGAAGACAACGGAATAGGCATCTCAAACGAGAATCAGAAAAAACTGTTTAAAGAATTCGCTCGCATCAAGGACAATGACGTTTCGGGAAAGAAAGTACCCGGTATCGGTCTCGGACTCTCCATCGTAAAACGGATAGTCGAAATGCACGGTGGCAAAGTGTTCCTGAGAAGTGAACCTGAGAAAGGGAGTGTATTCGGTTTCGATATATCCGTTTGTCCTGATCATGATTCACCCTCCATTCTCTCACCGATTCGCCTTCCGCAGATAACTGGAACCTGAGTATCATCCATGGACAATTCAATAATATCAGTCAGCAATCTTATAAAATCATATAAAGATGTTGTCGCAGTGGATGGCATATCTTTCAATGCATACAAAGGTGAGATCCTTGGAATACTCGGACCGAACGGGTCAGGAAAAACCACAACACTCAAATCAATTCT
>JAIOQY010000155.1 GCA_021108435.1 Candidatus Aegiribacteria sp. | reverse complement strand
GAGCATGTCACGTCGATCCTGCTGCTTCCGTTCTGATTCTCCTGTAATTGACAGTCCTGAGGATGTTGATGAATGCGCTATGATGGTGTTATTGACACAAGTATAGAGTATTCATATACAATCAATAGCAGATATTGGTCCGGTTGGAAGAATACCAGACACATGCTTACGTAACACCTCTGTGTGTTCAATACTGACAGTTCCGTACCGGATGCTGAAGTATTGAAAGAAAGATACTGGTCATACAGGGGGGGGTGGTGTGATGAAGGTATTTTCTTGTGCTTTCGGTCTGTTTCTGATAATTCCAGTTATTGCATTTGCTGATGGAACCTGGAGTGACACATCTTTTGTTCCTCCGTCACTGGGTTTTGAGAGATGGATGCGGATCTACCTGCCGGAAGGCTACGATCCTGGTGGATCCATCGACTATCCTGTGATATACTGGCTGCACGCCTGGGGTGCTACATATACACAGGATTCATGGTCCACAAAATTCGCATTGGACAGTCTGATATCATCCCAGCAGATCCAGCCTGTGATTGTAGTTAAGCCGGATGGATGGTGTCAACCGTATAATGGCTGTATGTGGGTGAACTCAGAACTCTATGGAGATTACGAGGATTTTGTTGTATATGATCTTGTGAACTTCATTGAAAGTTCTTTCTGTGTTGTTTCAGATCCGGAGTACCGATGTATCGCAGGACATTCCATGGGCGCCGGAGGTTCCATGCGAATCGCTCTGGAACATACTGACCGCTACAAGGCGGTTGCTTCACATGCCGGATTTCAGGATTTGCAGGTCGCATTGCCCTTGTTTGTAACTGAAGTTCTGGAAGAATGCCCTGAATCGGAGCCGCCTTACACATACGACTGGGGAAATGGCTCCTACACGGATGCTTTGTTTCTATCAGCTGGAGGTTACTCTCCAAATCTCAATGCTCCCGATTCAGTGGATTTCGTCCTTGATGAAAACGGGATGATAATTGATTCCGTATATGCTCTGTGGGAGCTGTTCAATCCCGCGCATATGGTCAAGGAAATATCCCCGCCAATTGGTTTGGATATATTCATTGACTGTGGTATAAATGATGAGTGGGCAGGCGTTTACGCATGCAATTGCAGCTATTCGGATACACTTGCGGCACTTGGGATAGACCATGTCTTTCAGAGCCTTGAAAGTACAACACATCAAATGAATATACATCGATTCATTCAGGAGTTCCTTTTCCTTGGCGAAGCTATGACAGGGATAGAGATAGCCTCTGAACTGCAGGCCGGTGTTTTACTTGAACCGGCATTCCCGAATCCATTTTCGGGTTCGACAACATTCTGCTTCCAGCTGATGGAGCCGGGTCGAACTGTTCTTCAGGTGTTCGATCTGTCCGGACGATTGGTTGAGACCCTTCTGGATGGAGAACTCCAGAAAGGCTATCATACGGTGGTATTCAACGCTGAAGACTGTTGTCCGGGAATCTATCTGTACCGTCTGCAGTCTGGTTCATCCGTTCAAATTCAAAGGTGTATTATGCTGTAATGATTCCAGAATTGCAGTATGCATATGAATTATCCATGACGGGAGGATCCTCTGGACATCAGGAGAACAACAGCGATGTGCAGGAATTACTGCAGCCTCTCTGCGAGCAGTACGGAGTGCAAATAGTGTTCGGAGGACACAACCATTACTATGCAAAAGCCTGCAGAAATGGAGTGTTTCATCTGACGGTCGGTGGTGGAGGCGCCCCTCTCTATCCACCCTATTCAGGTTATCCCAATGTTATGCTGACAAAGAAGGTTAATCACTTCTGTGAAATCCAGATCGAACAGGATACTCTTATTCTGAATGTAGTTGATATTTCAAATATGATCATCGACACAATCGAGATGATAGAAGGAATACTTCCCAGCCATCTGCTTGGTTCGGTAACCCTGTTCAGCGGCTCCGGAGATCTACAGGATGTTCTGATAGAGGCTGACGGGGCATCGGTGAGCCCCGATGAAAGCGGATATTACGGTTTGAATCTGGATCCGGGATCCTACGATGTATCGGTTTCCCTGGAAGGGTATGAAAACCAGCTGTTCGAAGATGTTGAGATACTTTATGGAACCGAGACAACACTCGATATCACAATTTACGAGACATCGATAGGGGATACAGAAATTTCACCTGAGACTTTCCTTCTGTACAGCTACCCGAACCCCTTTGTAGAACAAACCGAAATTCATTATGAGCTTTCAGGAGCCTGTTCCGTTCAGCTGACGGTCTTTGACATCAGCGGGCACCGTGTTAGAGATCTGTTCAGCGATCATCAGTCCGCAGGTGATTATTCAGTGATCTGGAATGGCACAGATGACAGCGGGAGACCCCTTTCTGCAGGAGTATATTTCTGCACCTTTACA
>JAIOQY010000154.1 GCA_021108435.1 Candidatus Aegiribacteria sp. | reverse complement strand
ATACTAGAGAAAAACAGAATGTCAAGTATTTCACCAAATTTGATTACTAAGATCCTTGTTTGATATCGATGTCGTTTTTATTGGTGGGTGGCACGAATGGCACTAACTTAAGCCTCAATGAATTGTTCCCTAGGTTTTGTGAGAAAGCTGTATCCTCTTCGCTGTCTACGCTTTAAGACTCGTGGTTCTCTTCTGCCGGGTCTTTGCGGCACCTTATCTCTCGCAATGTATGACAGCATGAGAAGATACAACTGTTCTGTCCGCGATGGGGAACTGATCAGCATAATCGGTGTCCAGTGGTTAATTGTAGCAATAGTGCCCTTGAAGCTCAGGATTCTCCAGGATATCCCATCAAGCTGTGCAGCCTCCAGCATGATGATTCTGATGAGATTGTATGCGATGATGTACATTTGCAGTTCCTTGTGAATCATGCCGGGGGACTTGCAACGGAGTGGATCCATTCCCATGGATATTTTGATGTCTCGAAGATAAAGCTCCGCATTCCACCGCTGCAGATACAGCATCGCGATGTTATCGGCTGGGTGAAGCACCGGATCAAGAAGTGTTGTAGCAAGAATGATCTTCGTTGTCCTGAACCCCGGTTTCTCAATCGTAACAGTTATCTCTCTTACCATGAGCCTCTCAGGAAGCTTATTCCATTTTTCTTTTTCAAGCCATTTCGGACATCCTGAGTTCTTGTGCCATGCGATGATGCGATCATTCTCGCTGATCGTCTCAACAAGATCAAGACCGACAGTCCGTCTCTGATGATTTCGCATGACACAATCAACATCACGCTGTTCCAGATAGAAGAAATTCGTGTAGTTGCAGAAGTATCTGTCCGCAAGAACAACATCTCCGGGATCAAGTATATCCCACATTCCCCGGAACAGAGTGTTCTCGCCGATTGAAAGCGCACTGCGGGATAATGCTATGAGAGCTCCTGTAGCGAGTGAAAACGCCGCCATTATCCTCATGGTGGGGAATCCGCATCCCTCTTTCTGCGTATTATGTTGAGGATATAGTACTTGCAGTTCTTCGGTATCCGGCATGGATAGGGATGATCCATCAAAGACTTTGACATCTCTGCCCATCCATAAGTCCTCCGGTTGCCGCATATCATTCAGTTGTTCAGTCAGGGAATCATTCACTTCCTTAAGATCTGACAACCGTAGCCGCTTTCGAGCCTTCGTGTATGCACAGGTATTCGGTGATGCAGTGTGGTTCTCCGCTGCGATCCATGCAAGAAATTGTCTTACTGATTCCCTGCATGAACCATCAGGTGAGAGCACTTGAAAAAGAAACACCCAGAATACCCGTGAGGGGAAAAAAGAGCCTGTTACGAACGGGTTGCCCGAACTCTTCCGGTAATCGTATCCATTTCCCGAATACCTCCCTGATTCCGGTAATGGAAGATTTCCGAAGCCGCATCATCCTCGCATGGAGTTTGCCGGGATCTCTGTTCATGATTATCCTTTCATGCAATAATATACAAGTATATATACTTGTATATTATAACACAGTATACTCCAACCACAACCGGGAAGGACAATCATTATGGAAAGAGACATGACCACAGAAGAACTCATGGCTCGGTATAAGCTGTTGAAACAACGGCTTGCAGCTACTGATCTTATTGTGCAGGGAACCATCCTGGAGAGAACTATTACTCGAAACGATCCGGATTCTTCAGATGGGATGAAAGCTTACGGACCATACTATCAGTGGACATTCAAGATGTCAGGCAAAACGGTAACAGTTAACCTGTCTGAATCACAAGCGGTCTTCTACCAGAAGGCGATTGACAATAACAAAACCGTAGTTGAGACTCTTAATGAAATGCGACAACTAGCCAACCTCATACTCGAAGCTACCACCGAAGGCGTAAGAAAAAGAAAAGCACCAGTATCAATATGAAATACAAAACGATAGGCTTAAGTTAGTGCCATTCGTGGGTGGCACCAATTGCTTGGTGGGTGGCACCAATTGCTCAGGTTTCTATTATCATGATTCTGGCATTTTTCGATGAATCGTTCTGGAAGTGGTATCTCTCATGAGAATGAACTATGACAGTATCATTTTCTCCGAGCATGTGCATCGATCCATCACCGTCCATGAATATCAACTCCCCCTGAAGAAGAGTTATTATCCTCAGACTGTCGTACTCCCGTCTGGGAACCTTCCCTTCAGGGCGGATTGTGAGTACCCTCACTGTGGCATTGTTACAGCCCTGCGCGGGACCAGCTATTATTCGTGAAGTGGTATTTCTGTAACCTGCATCAGTCTCGCGCTTTGCCCTTACTGATTTCGCGAGGAAGACCTTTGCCATGATGCTACCTTCCAGGCCCATAAGTCAGGGGTGAGCCAATTGAGACAGTCCATCTTTCATGCCATTCCGTCGACCATCCACACCTGATGACCGCCGGTCCCATTGGTGTTCTCATTCCGACTGAAAGTCCCGCTCCCCATGTTGATTCCCCGTCTTCGATTTCTAACGGTGACTCCCAATCCCATACTGCTCCAGTTTCAACTGATAGGAAGAACGGACCGTTCAGGTCCCTCCTGAAGCAAGCGGTTCCAGCCAGTCTCTGCCGGGCCGGAAGGGAATTCCACGGCATGCCTGGAATTGATCTGGATGCGGTAAGTCTGTTGTCCTGCCAGTTCCATGTCGTTCCACCCAGCAGTTGACCCCAGAATGTGAACTGCATTGTTCCCTTCCTGAGAAACGGAAAGGCTGATTCGAAGTCATATTCAAGGCACGCATGCTTATGAGATCCAAGGGGTGCCCAGTATAATTCGGTCTTCAGTCTGATACCGGACCTTGGATTCACCGGATCGGACATTGTTTCGTTTATGTGACTTATGAACACAAATGGAAATCCCTCAGGATCACCGGAACCATACCGGTGCAGAACTCCGGCTACTCCCAATTCGGTCAGCCCTGACCAACCGGCTGAGAAGCCTTGTGCAGCGCTTGCTGCAACTGATGTTGATACTCTGTCATCAAAGGTTCTATCCCTTTCAAAGAACTTCGCTTTCATCTGTCTGGCTGAAAACGAATAATCGGTAATCCAGTTCCGGTTTCCCGAAGAAAGGTCAAGCAGGCGTATCTCGCCGAAGGAATACCTGTCCCCTCCTCCTATGTTGAGGATGAAGTGATTCCCTGCTTTCAGGAAATTGAGATGTCTGTAAGTGAACCGGACATCTAATCCAAATTCATCACAGTATGTTATACCTATACCAACAGATGAAGGTTCTCTTTCGGTAAATGTATAGATCAAATCAACAAATCCTGAATCAGCTGCGGGTTCCAATCTGTAATCAACTCTGTCGAATAGCCCTGACGCGTACAGTTTTTCTGCGGCTTTTCCGAGTGTATCGGTGGATGCTTCAATACCTCTTTCTAGTATGAACCAATCTTGAACAACGCTTTCTGATACCTTTTCAAGACCTGTGAATTGCACATTATCAATTAAATAGTCTGGCCTTGGATCAACCCATACTCCTTGATGCGGAAATCTTCTGGGTATTTCGGGATGCTCTCGCAGGTAGGCGAGCATCTGGTTGTAACCCAAAGCTATAAGTGTATCAGCAGCTTCACTTGTAAAACTGTAGCTTTTTGCTCCTTGGAGATCCGGCCTGAAATAGTAATCCGGCTCTACCCGGTAAAGATCGTTCACCCTCTGCGATAGAGCACTGTATGTAAGAGATCCAACCTGAATCATTGTCGGATTTTCAGGAATTTCAGAACTTCCGGATGAAATATCCACCGCAAGCACGCGATATTCCCACGTATCCTTTGCAACATCCACCGGAATGTTATCGCCAACTCCTCCATCAACAAGGAGCATCTCTCCCATTCTCACAGCAGGAAACACAGCAGGAACAGCCATTGAACTCAGCTGACATATCGACAGGTTTCCGGATGAATGAACTATCCGGGAGCGGCTGACCAGATCAAAGGCTACAAGCCTGAGTGGAATAGGAAGAGAATCGAAATTCATTCCGTGATCAACCTGGACAGGACCGGTAAGAGATGAGAGAAGTGAAGCAACACGCTGAGTGGAAATCGCGCTGCGCGGCAGTACAGGTGTGAATCCTTTTAAGTGAAGTGTAAGAATATCATGTGATCGGGATAGACGGAGGGGCAGCATTGTGAGCCTGCTGTCCGGTGCAGAGGAGAACATCCAGGTCCAGTCAGCATTTCTGACCAGGGAATCTATAAAGGAAGGAGAATATCCGCTGGAGTAAAGCCCCCCAATGAGAGAACCCATACTGGCTCCGGTAACTGTTCGAACCATGACTCCTTCCTCTTCCAGAGCCATAAGAACACCCACATGAGCAAAGCCGCGGGCACCACCACCTGAAAGAACAAGCGATATACCATCAGATGGATCAAACCGGATTACACTGAGGAGAATAAGCATCAATTGCTGGATAAACATGATACCATACCCTTTACATAGGGAACTAAAAACTGTATTCTTACGTTCAATCGATATGCAAGCAATTCAATATTCATACTTACAATTCTAACCAACTCCTTATGAAAGGAGAAAGGCATGAAATCTCTTCTCTGCCTTCTACTGCTCATCACAGGTGCGGCTATGGCAACCGGGCTAACCATTGTGGAGTCTGGAGCAGACGGTATCGTTTTTGAACTCACCACTTCTCAGCCAGAGTACAGAACCCTGAATATCAGTGGTAACAACTATTCAGTTGTCGCAATGGATGGCACTGAAAGCATCAGCGATTTCTCCATGCCAAGGGTTCCTGTATACAGGACCTGGCTCGAGATTCCCGTTGGAGCAACAGTCGAGATCTCCATCTCGAACGAAACAATTCTCAACGTAGATGGCCCTGCATGGCCAATTCAGCCTGGAATAATGTCCGCTATGAAGAGCGATCCCCGCGACAACTTCGTAATGGAATTCGATGAGAGTGTATATACTTGCGGAACATCCTTCCCCGAAACCTGGGTAAGAGTAGTCTATGCGGGACAAATGCGTGGACGTAATCTTGCTCTTGTCGAGGTTCTTCCTCTCCGATGGAATCCAGCTGACAATTCCTGTGATCTGCTTTCCGAAGCCATTATCACACTTTCTTATGAAGGCGGCGATCTCGGAGCAACCTATGCAAGCGCGACCCGATACTACGCGCCTCCTTTTGAGGAGATGCTCTCCAGTCTAGCTTCAAACTACGGAACATTTGACGGTGGATGCGATACTCCTCCCGCGCCATATCTCATCATCGGTCACGAGGATTTCGTAACAACAGGCATGGACGATTTCGTAACCTGGAAGGAAAACCTGGGTTTTGATGTAACCATGGTTGACCTCAGTGTAACCGGCACCTCCTATGCGGATATCGAAACATATATTCTTAATGCTATCGAAAACTGGGCTGATCCTCCTCAGTACGTTCTGCTGGTCGGCGATACACCGTATCTTCCCGGAAACGCAGCAACTGAGTACGGCGGTGTAACCGATCTCTATTACGTCACTCTTCCTGACGGAGGTTATCTTCCTGATGCCTTTATCGGCAGGTTCTCCGTAACCTCTGTTGGCCAGGCTATATTGATGGCCGACAGGGTCATTGATTATGAACAGAACGTCAACGGTTCTACTCCATGGGTACAGAATACATGCTGGATAGCCAGCAGTGATCATTGGAATATCTCAGAAGGCACTCACAATTACTGTATTGAGACCTATCTCGATCCCCTGAATTACACATATGACAAGGTGTACCCGCATTCAGGCGGAACAGCGGCAGATGCAATTGCCTCCATAAACGGCGGCATTTCGATGCTTACATTCTCAGGACATGGCAGTAACACGAGCTGGGGCGATATGTCCTTCAGCTCAAGCAATTTCGCACAGCTGACAAATGCATCAATGCTTCCAGGTGTATTCTCTCATGCATGCCTGACCGGTAATTACGGTTACAGCAGCACAGCCTGGTGCGAAACCTGGACAAGAACAGAAGGAAAAGGTGGCCTCTGGTTCTTCGGTTCAGTTCCTTCTTCCTACTGGGACGAGGATGACATACAGGAACGCGCCGAGTTCGAGTGGTTCCTTGGAAATGGAATTCACTGGGCAAAGGGTTTTTGCAACGGTGGACTTCTTGCTGTTTTCAATTATTACAGCGGTGGCGGAAGATCCAAGTACTACTACGAGGGATACAACCTCATGGGTGACCCATCGGTCCAGATGGCAATATGGGGCGGAACCGGAATAGAAGATCAGTCCGGCGGTGATGTCAGCGCAAATACTAACATTTTTGTAGCTAATCCGGTGAGATCTTCATCTGTCATTACTCTCACAGCCAGCGGTCCTGCCAGACTCAATGTG
>JAIOQY010000153.1 GCA_021108435.1 Candidatus Aegiribacteria sp. | reverse complement strand
CATAGTCAGTTTCCATTCGTGATACCCTCGATCCCGTCTAATTGGAGACGAAATCATCGTTTGACAAACGAGAGTTCGAATACCGTTGGGGGTACCAAAACAGTGCCACCCACCATTAAAACAACAAACGAAGGCTACATAGTAGAACTCATATTCCAGCAATGATAATAGTTCTAAGAGTGTACACTTCGGGGTACCAAAGTTCTAAGTGTGTCCACTACAGGGTACAAAAATTCAGAGTTTAGAACTTATTCCGAGCCATGGCAACAGTTCGAAATACCTCCACTATGGGGTACCAGATTTCAGAAACACTCATCGCTGACATTGTCATACACATTTAATATAGATAATATATACGATCATGTTTCAATACACTAATAGAGGTATGCGAGAACAGCATGGATGACAGAAATTATCTCCTTTTCGGTGTGTTTATATTTATTCTACTTATTTTATCGTCTGAAATTTCGGCCAACCAATCAGAACCGAACGGACATTTGCATCTATCCATGTATGATACATATGGTGTTGGGGTATATACTTCGGTTATTCTAAGGGACACTTTGGGAAATAAGACTGAGATGTCCCTGGAAGGACTAGGAGAATATTCCTTCTCAGCTACCCCAGGGTATTACTGCCTAATAATTCCAGTAGTGGATATGCAGCCTATGCTTACTCGTCGCTGGTTGTATCTTGCAGCTGGAGACACTGTTAGAGTGTACCAGGAGTTTGAGCGAGTTTGTGGGTCAGGTGATGACTGGTTGGTGTCTGATCCTGAGAATATTCGTAAACTTACGGTTGAGTTTTCAGATAGTGGAAACCACGATCTAAATGGACTAACACTATATTCAAGACACACTTGTTATAGAGTGAACAGGATTTCGAATGATACATACGAAGCCTATATTGATATAACCCATTATCCGATGTACTGGAACCTGCCTTTCCTGGGTGACAGGATTTTCCAGCTACCGTACAATGTTCTTTTCAGCGGTGCAGAAGCTACTTTAAATCTTGATATTTCACTTGATTCTTCCATTGATTCGATCAATGCTTCCGACGTTGATCCTGGAATCACAGATCTGCATGCCACAATTACCGACGAATGGGTATCTCCTGATTACACTGTGCATCGAGAATTGGTTGATCCGGCGGATTACGGTTTTGAAGATCTTAGAAATTACGGATATGTGGATGGAAGGGCATACTTCGACCAGACGGAAGAAGGGGAAACCTGGAGAATTATACTGGCTTTCAATAAAAAGATTGTAGTTCTTATCGAAGGTTTTGAGCCAATAGAATATGACCTTGATACGGCAATATATCGAGTGGATTTTTCACCAAGAGGAAGGTTTTTATTCTTATCCGATGCCAGCGAGGATATTCATAGCAGGGATCATGCAATTCTGCTTGATACTGTTAACGGAGAAGTAAGACGTTTTCGGAATGAAACGAAAGAAAGTCAGGATTATTCAACCACCGGAAGGCAGAACAGTGTATGTATTATTACGGTCTCTCAAATGTGGTCATATCATCCAGCTGATGATGGGACAATAGTATCGTTGTACACTGATTCAATGAAGTATTTCAATGAACAGCTTGAACTGACCAATGTTCGTTCTTACAATGGAGTTCGTTTTTTAGATGGACATAATCGTGTTCGCCTTCGCTCATCAGACGGGAGCAGGTTTTTCGCTAAAGGTATTTTTAATGAGGAATGCACATTATTTCAGATTAATAGAGAAGGTTTTGTCGAATACAGCGAACCTATGTTGGGGCCTGTTTATCTTGGTAACTTCAAAGCCGATTCTTCACTAACAGTGCTTGCCGCAACAGCTAACAATTACGGCATTTCAGTTTGGAATCTGTCAGACGGTTCGCTTCGATGGCATTTGGAAGCCGATCAGTGCGGAGGAACTGCAGTATCACCTGGTGGTAATTTAATCGGTTGGTCGCCAGGCTGGATAGATTGTGAGATAAGATCAGCTGCAATCGGTGAGTTGATCGATACGTTCACATCAGGTACTAGTTTCACGAGTTTATTCAAAATAGGAATTCTGAACGATGACGGAACTATTCTCCTTGACGGGCATTCTCATGAAGGAGCACGTATTGCCTTGAGATCGAATTCAGGTGAATTCGTATGGATTAATGCTAAGCGACTTGCGCATGACAGATCTGCTTTTAGAACTGGTGGAACTTACATGTCACAATCTTCAATCAGAGATTTACGTGCTCTGTCCAGTGACGGTAGCCGTCTAATCTATAATGACGGCTGCTTCATTCATATCCTTGGTTTTGAAAGATCAGCCAGATAACCTTTAACTGATTCCATAAGACCCATAGGGGATACTGACTATTGATTAAACCTTGATAATTTAGTCTGTAAAACCCAGTACCAATCATATTTGGCAGGTGATTATCGAGCTAAATATGTTTTGAAATCAGAGTGAATCGAGGTCGTTAGATCACGCTGCAAAGGCTTTCTGCAGCTCAGCGACACTTGTGATCCATTCAAGAAAAGGTTTCCAACAAGAAATCATTAGGGGTACCAAACAGAACGAAGGTCGAAAGAAATCACTGTTTTCGGTTTTTCTATCTGGCTCCATACCATTGACAGAGTTATGATCTCCATTGACGTAATTGGTTTGCACATGATAGTAGTTGAGCGAAGAGGTTCCCGATGAATGTAGTATCTACTATTCAACCGGAGTGAAGCATGAACATATTTGAAGAATTCAGGAAGATCGTAAAGGCTATTGAAGCTAATAACTTGGAATATGCTTTAGTCGGTGGCGTTGCACTTGCATTTCATGATCAACCCCGATTCACAAAAGACATCGATTTACTGTTGATCCAGGACGATATAGATATCTTTACTGATGTTCTTTCAAAAATTGATTTCTTTGTATCTGCAACTCCCTGGACTTTTGAGAATGCTGATATAACTTTGCATAGATTTATTAAGATTGTGGAAAATGACCATTTACAGTTGGATGTTCTAACAGCTAATAGTGAACGAACTCAACAGATTATTCGGAATACTTTAGATGCAGAATCGGAATATGGAACGGTGCGAGTTGCATCAATTGAAGATCTTATCTGGATGAAACGTAAGAGGAATTCTGATCAGGATCAGGTAGATATCAGAATGCTTGAGAAAGGGAAGAGTGAAACGAATAGATAGAGTGCTTAAAGAACTCAGCTCGCTCTATGAGTTTAACAAAAAGATAGCATTATATAAATTCAAAGGTTATGGGAATCTCCAGCAAATCAAATCCAGTAAAACTGAATATACATCTCATTCAACTCAAATTACGGATCAGAAACCTTAGTATTCGCTGTTACTTGAGGCGATATTACTTCTTAATCTATTAACCTGGTTTACGTACTCGAATCGGTAAGGAGTCTCAACATCATTGAAGGATTCATCATAAGACATATGCGTGATGTACTGACACTGACAGTAATGACCCTGCTTCTCTCTTTTTCGACTGCTATCGCTGAGGGCGATGCTGGGGAGGAAGAGGTCACCCGCCCGGGGGCGTGGACGGAGATAAGCCATGGCAGAACCGCCAGACCGGATTATGACCTGGTCTTTTCTCAGGATTCGGTAAGCAGGCTGGACATCGTCTTCGATCCGGAGGAATGGCAGATCATGATGGATGATATGACTGAACTATGCGGCGAGTTCGGCGAGATGGCGCATTCGATTGAGGGGGATGGATCACCTCCACCTCGTCCGCCGGATGGCCCCCCTCATGGTTTAGGTAATGCACCTTTACCTCCACAAGGGATGCCCTTCCCGGCCGGGGCCGGTCCGGGAGGCGCCGGTGGTCACGGATTGAGTATTGGAGGAGACCGCAACCCTGTCTGGGTGCAGGCCACCATCCTGTTCAACGGTATGGAATGGACACATGTAGGTGTCCGCTTCAAGGGTAACTCGTCTCTTGCCTTTACATGGGGAGAAGGTGTTATGAAGCTTCCCATGAAGCTGGATTTTGACGAGTTCGAGAGTGATTTCCCGGAGGTAAGAGACCAGAGATTCTTTGGTTTCCGGCAGTTGACTCTTTCAAGCAACTTCATGGATTCCTCTCTGCTCAGGGAGAAAGTGACTGCTGATATCTTCAGGGCAGCCGGTGTACCTGCACCTCACACTGCCTTTTACAGGATCTATGTCGATAATGGCGGCGGCCCGGTTTATTTCGGACTGTACACAATGGTCGAGGTGGTTGACGACACTGTTATAGAGGAGCAGTTCACCGATGACGGTGGTAATGTTTACAAGCCTGAGGGGCGGGGAGCAACCTTTGCGGAGAATTCCTTTAACGAAGTAGCTTTCGATAAGGAGACCAACAGGGAGGAGGGAGACTGGAACGACATACTCCGCTTATTCGATGTACTCCACTCGGACCTGCGGACTATCGACACACCTGCCTGGAGGCGGGATCTGGAGAGCCTATTCGACGTGGACGGGTTCCTTCTGTGGCTGGCTGCAAATGTGATCGTACAGAACTGGGATACTTACGGAAGGTCTCCACACAACTACTACCTTTACAATGACCCGGCTACCGGCCTGCTTACCTGGATACCGTGGGATAACAACATGGCCCTCCGATCGGATAAAGGTCTAATGCCGGTGCTGACACTTGATCTGGAGGATGTGAACCGGAACTGGCCTCTGATACGGTATTTCATGGACGACCCGGTCTACAGGGAAAAGTACATGGAGAATCTGGAGCATGTGCTGGAGACCGCATTCGATCCTGAAGATATGAAGGACAGTTACCTGCATTTCCACGATATGATTAGCCAGTTTGTTATAGGGGAGAACGGTGAGCTAGAAGGTTATTCGCTGCTTGAGTGTACTGATGAATTTAATGAGGCCCTGGAGGAACTCGTGGATCACGCAAGCCGGAGAAACCTCGAAGTAGATGCATTCCTCCGGCTCTGATTACATTACTGATTTTGCTACACAGGCTCGACAGGTGCGTAAAGATCTGTGAGAAATTCGGATTCTTCCTCGGTCTCCTCATGACCCTTGATGTAAATCTCAAAGCAGGGAGTGTTTCCCGGTTTGAATCCGTTTTGCGGGATCCATGCTCCGTACAGTTCACCCCATGATTGTCCTAAACCTTTGTAGGAACCGGAGTGTCTGGTGGCGGCATAAAGACCACCCGGAATTTCACCGATGCTGATGTCGCTGTTTTCCGGAAGTTCGATATCATTCTTGATTGTTACACATGCCTTGGACCTGAGTTCCTCTTCGGGAACCGATTCCGGATCGTCGAAGTAAACACCCAGCCACCTGGCATCCGATACTTCGATACCCTGTTCCTCTACGAAGGCGGCAAGTTTTCTGAACGCAGTATCAATCTTGAAGTATGACCCTCGGTGCTTGACGCTCAGAACCTTCATAGGTTCGAGTGTTAATGTTTTTGCTTCCATGTTCTGGCTCCTTTCCGAAGCGGGTTGATGTTTCTGAGGAGTTATTACCTCAGGAAGTAGTATACATATGTTTACATCAACTCGCAAGTGCCATCATTGGATGTAAAAGAGAAAACCAGGGGGATGATCACAGTTTCTGGAATCTCAAAGCCTTCAACCGTGCATGCGATAAAGACAACAAAATAGCCTGATGGATGAAGAAGAAATCCATTCTGGCGGTAACGGTATACCGTATATTCAATCAGGGGTGAAATGCTACTGTCAAGAAGATTTGAAGAAATGCTGTTTTCAGCCCTGGTAAGATTAAGAACGCAGAAGGATGGATTCATCTCGTAGTACTCTGTGAGGCTGTCTGTCGTAATCTGGAAGAGGTCAAGGGAGTAAAGACCCTCAGGAAAGCCGACAACATCACCGTGTACGATAAAACTAACTATTTCAGCATCTGGAGGAGAATCCAGCGGAGGAAATTCCAGAAGAACTCCGTGATCTCCAAATGCAATTCCATATTCGGTGAAATCTTCTTCATGGGAGGTGATGAGATTGTCCATTAATAGACTGCAGGAGATCGATTGAGTTTCGTCAACACCGAAGAAAGTTTCGGTAACATCACCGGTTTCCAGATCAAGTATATAAATTTCACAATAGGGAAACGCACTGCCCTCATATTCACCTGTTAATGTATAGGCCAGGTGACATCCATCTTCTGAAAAACCCACTATTTCCAGATAAGGCTCCTGAACAGGGAAGCTGCCGTAAAAAACAGCGGGAATGAATATACAAAGTAAAATTGTCATTTCTACTCCTATGCAGATAATGGATTCATACAGTCTCCATTAATTACGTTTAAACAGTCAGGCTATACTGTTGCATATATACAATGAAGATAGTTTGCGAACACACCATAAAGGAGAAAAGGGATCTGTAGTATTTCGTCAGATCAGGGGATTGATCAATGAAGATTGCGGCGGCTCTGAAGTTGTAGTAGTAGGCTCAGAAGCCACCGCATTTAGAACATTTGTTCGATTACAGAGTACTTAAGGTTAGTGACATCCTCTGCAGTGTCGGAATTCTTCTTCGGAATCGCAGTCATCACAGTCGCAATCGCCTCCGGTGCAGTCGTCGCATTCCGAATCACAGTCATTACTGTCACAGTCGCATTCGTTGCAGTCTTCCTCGCAGCCATCAACCGTGCCATCGCAGCAGCATTCGCCATCCACGGTTTCACAGTTTTCGCAGTCGGGGTTTTGAGTATTCTCTTCAGCCTGTACTATGGCAAAGGTTCCGATTGCTGCAAGGCATAGTACGATTAGTATTGTTCTCTTCATTACTGTTCCTTTTTGTCTGAGTTGCATGGGTGGTTACTATCCGATCCATGACATTTTCGTATCTGATCCGGGGAACATTCACCTGGTTCAGTTTTCAGATTTTCCGGTTTCTGGCATTTGCTTTCACCTTTGCACATGGTTTTTCTCCTTTCGAGGTGCATTTGTTCGAATCAACTATTTCGCGTTTTACAGCCAGTTTTTTGAGAAGCTCTATAGAACTGTCAAGCTTTTCTCTGTTAAGGCTGTAATGGGTGTAGTATCCGTCTCTGTGGGAAGTAACGAAACCACTGAAATGGAGGATTCTGAGGTGCTGGGAAACAGCGCTCTGAGAAATTTCAAGATGGCAGGCAAGGGCATTAACGCAGAGGGACTCGTAGTCCCTCAGAAGCGCAATGATCATGAGCCTGCTTTCAACACCCAGAACACTCATAAGGTCAGCCAGCTCATTAAGAGAATAATCCTCAGTTTCCATTTCCATGGTTCCCCATTTCAGTATATAAGTATATACTAATATAGATTTCAAATGTAAAGGATTATTAAGATGTCTTCGATCTTTCTGTGCTATATGAATTTACCTTATTAGTAGAAGTTTACCTGATTGAATATAGGCATTATCTAATTCCAACATATAATAATACACACCCGTGCAGGCGCATTCACCAAGGCTGTCTTTTCCATCCCAGACCACGGAATAACTGCCGGCAAATTGAACATCGTTGACAAGCATTCGCAGTTTCCGCCCCTGTAAATCATATATATTAAGGGTTATGCGGGTACTAACAGGCAGATGATATTCTATTGTTGTCTGCATATTAAAAGGATTTGGATAATTCTGTATTAGAGCTGTTCCCATCTGAAGAAATTCATCTTCAGCAGCAATATGCAATAAATCTGAATCCTGGAAAATAAGAAATGAAGATTCGGTTGTAACAAATAAATACTTGTCAAACACCGCTACATTGTAAGCACAACCAGGTATTGGATATGCCTCTACAAAAGACGGTGCTGCAGGATCAGAAATATCTATTTTCAGCAAGTTATTGTCTGCTATATAGGCGTAGTTATTTGCAACACAAATACCTGTTGCGCTGTTAACTTCATCAAATGTGCTTATTATTGCCGGATTATTAATATCGTCTATGTTTATTATTTGCATATGCTGAGTGCATACAAGATACAACAGGCTGTCCTGCACTACAATATCCCTGGCATAATTACAGGCTGTCGTTATAGAAGTTATCAGCTGCGGATTTGAGCAATCGCTTACATCCACTATCCATAAGGTATTTACACCATTTCCGGCGATAAAGGCGTATCCATTATTGACACAAATTCTTAACGCATCATCACTGAGAGTTAAAGATCCTTCCAGAATTGGGTTTGATGGATCCTGCAGGTCAAATATTCTTAGCTTGTCACTATCTAAAACATACACATAAGAATCACCTGTAAATATATCTTTTGCGGTATACGGGTATTCTCCGGCCAGCTGTGGCATGTCAGGGTTACTGACATCGAGAGCGATTAACTTGTATGTAGAGCTGATGTAATCCTGCATATACACGTAACTATCCTTGATATCAAGGTTATTGGGGATTGCCCACAGATCCATTGAATATTCCCCCTGCAGGAAAGGGTTTTCCTGATCGCTGATATCAACGATTTTCAATCCACCCGGTACCAAATAGATTTCACCCATATCCGCGATATATGCAATACCCTCGCCGATTCTGACTTCCTGAAGCCAGTAAGGTCTTTCCAGGCTTCCTTCCAAATAAGTATTTGTCGGCTGTTGAATATTCAGTATTTCCAGAAAAGAACCTTCGGATGAAAACAGATAATCACCGCTGAGAAATATTGATCTTACATCATCCATCGAAGGAAATGTCTGTGCAATAAACGGCGTACTCAAGTTGGATATGTCAATAACGTCCATGTTGTCAGCCGCAACAAAGGCATAATTACCGGCAACTTTAACATCATATGCAGAACCGGATGTTTGAATATTCGATTTAAGAACCGGGTTCAGCGGATCAGTTACATCCACAATCTCAAGTCCGTTATTATGATCTGCAATGAAAGCATGTCCGTTCGAAAAGGCAACATTATTCCCATAACCCGGTGTGTTGTAGTTTGAAACAAAAACAGGATTATCCGGAATGGTTATATCAAGTATCGTAAGCCCCATACCTCCGGTATCAGAGATGTAAGCATAATAACTATCAATATCTATTCCGACTGCGCCCGGTATCGGATAAAAGCCAATCGAATCCGGTATTGCAGGATTGGTGACATTAAAAACTTTCACACCCGTTCCGTCAGCTACATAGAGAATAGTATCACACAGGAATAACGTGTGGGCTCTTTGCAGAGGATATGTTGATACAAGTTCCATGTTGTTAATATCAACGATCCTAAGCCCGTCTTTATCACCGATATATGCGTAGCTGTTTTCAACTATAATATCATTTGTTCCTGTTATACCTTTACTCCCACAGGGGATATACAGCTCAGAAACAACTACAGGATTTGAAATATCGGAGATGTCAATATGACAAAGACCGTTATTGAATGAAGCCCAGAGATCAGAACCTGCTGAAAATACATCAGTGACCTGAGACCACATACAACTTCCTACATATTCAATGTCTTGTTCTTTAGCATCCGGAACAGTGAAAACGTCGCTTGAAATCCAGTTGTAAGGGAGAATATCATTCCGATCAGTTCTCGTATATGGAATATCCGATGCAACAGATGCATGAATTGAAGAAGAAATAATTATCAGTGAAAACAGTAGAAGTGCATTTGCGAAAAAATTTTCTTGAGATGTTTTTTTATTGAACAAGGTTTTTCCTCCCTTAATTGTTAACAGGAAACCGGAATTACTTCCTTATGCAGCATTGTTCTGAATAAAACTCGACGTTTCCTGTCCTTAGTTCCATTCTGTTCCTGATCTGACAATACCGAATATTCAGTAATCCTGACAACCTGAATCAAGTGTCCTGTTCAGCCACATTAATTGACATCCTGCCTGACTGCTAATATCATGCTGCAGACACAATCCGATGATGATGTAATAGGAAAAGGTGACCTGTGAGTTTACTCTCTTCTTTCATAATATTCTCTGGTCTCGCGGTTTTAGCACAGGAACTTCCTGATATTCCCCAACAATATTCCTGCATTATCATTGAGGAACAGCCCGAAGAAGTATCATATACACTCGTGGACAGTATTCTCAGTTATGCTGTGTCATTTCTTGGTACGCCTTACGTTTACGGAGGCATTGACAGCACAGGATTCGACTGCAGCGGTCTGGCCTACAGGGTATTCAATGATTATGGAATTCCACTGCCAAGAACTGTCAGCGGTATGGAATTAATGGGTGTGGCAGTTGACCGGGATGATCTGCAGCCCGGTGATCTGCTGATATTCGATAACCCCAGGCATACGGGGATCTATCTTGGAGATGGTGATTTTATCCACTGCTCATCTTATCTGGACAGGGGAGTGGTAATAACCCCTATTACTCATTCGAACTATGCCCGAAGATACTCCTCCTCAAGGCGTGTATTACAGGAGTGAAGTTTCTGCGGTTTTCATCAATCCGATTTCCTATAATTCTATCTTGCTACTGTGAACAGAATGGAATTATCTCCTGTCGAGCTGGAAAACCTTAGGAGGTATACACCCTGGCTGAAACCGGTCATCTCAATTTCCTTTAAAGGTGTCAGGCAGTTATTGACTAAAATGCTGCGTAACTGCACATTACAAATATGATATATCTGAGTAGACAATAGTTAGCAGTTTACTAATAATTTCAGAGTCAATATTACAATGATAGCATAGATTATAGAGCTTGACTTCCGATATATAAAAAAGATATATACTTAACAATCTAAATATTGATTCTTAATAGATAGAGTTATCCTGATATATATGCATATTGATTGGAAATACTTCTAAGATGTTATGACAGTAAAGGTTATTATTACATTAATAGAATGCTGGCAACACTGGATAATTAATAGGAAAGGGGAGCTGCTATCTTGAAGAAGATACTCGTGCTCGCATTGCTTGTGTTTTGCGTTGGAAGCGTCTTTGCAGCCTGGAAAGATGTAGGTACTATAAATGTGGCAGTATATGGCCAAAGCGGATGTTTCAAGGTTGAGGTGGATGGATTCCCGATATCTGGCTGGCTTCCAGTAGGTTGGGTCAAGTCTTTTCATTGGTCAGCACCATCAAACGTCACTGTAGCCATGCTGTACTGGGAGGAAGAATACCCGACTGGAGATCCTGACATAATTATGTACGAATACGGTGTTCCGGTTTATTTAAATGGTGTAACTGGTGTTACATTCTGTATACCAAAATAATCCAAGTAACTAACTCGGATAAATACTAACCGGCCAGCATTTAAGGATGAAGCGTCATATTCATGGCGCTTCATCACTTTTAGGAAGATCGAATGATGGCGGATGCAGGTATCAATGGCAGAAAAATACAATGACCGAAGTTAATCTGCGGGGAGAATCTGTTTAGAGCAAGTCGCAGTATTCCGGGTGTATTTGTGAATTGGAGGGTGAATGCTTATCGTATCATCTTCCGATGAATGCTGCAACAATCAGACAAGAGGGCATATGAATTTAATATGTTACAATACATTGAGGGACTATTGCCGTACCGGATTTGGAAGCGTTCTTCTATATGGGCTGTTATTGCTGACAGTTCTGCCTTTTAAGGTACTGGGAGAAGGTATCCGTTATCACGCACTCAATGTTGCCGAGGTCAACCTCCTGCCCGATTCGACGGATGCCAGCAGCTGGACTGATTACGGCTGGGCGTTGTGGAGGCAGGGCGACCCGAAAGCTGATTGGACCTTCAAAAGGGCTCTGCACATAGATCCCGGATGTCACGAAGCCCGAAGGGGTCTGGCCGCAATGGCATCTGCCAGGGAGGACTACGATATTGCGTTCAGTCACCTTGGAATATGTGAGCCTTCCGATACCCTCTGTCTGGTGATTAGACTCTCGCTTCTACAGCAAACCGGGAACCTGCTGGAATCGGAAGAGACACTCAACAGGATCGAGTACTCCGAGTCGAGTCTGTACTCCGGTCTCTTTAATCTGCTGGAAGCCAGGCAATCCAGGCTGACCGGTGATTCCGATAGAGCTCTCCAGTGTCTTAACAATGCACTGGATGCTGCTGAATCCAACGGGCTGCGTCAGGTTATCAGACTCGAGCATATTCTTCTGGGAGATACAGGACAGATGATGAGTTCTGAAGAGATAATCGAAGCCCTGAGGTTTGATCTGATTTACCTGGGGGGAGTTTATAAGAGTACCTGCCTGTCGCACATCGATTCAGCTGACATTCCAGATCCCGTGCTGCCGGCAAGGATATTACAGGCGACAGGTGATCTCGAGGCTGCATATGAGTTGCTGCCTGAGCATATCTCTCCGACAGTACCATTAGAGGACAGGCTCTGGGTGGCCGAGCTCCTCCTGCGGCTCGACAGAATGGACTCGGCTATGGAACTGGTCGACGCTGTCTTACGGGCGGACAGCTCGGTCACAGATGCCTGGAGGTTGAAGGGGTTGCTCCTTATATGGAGCTACCAGTATTACGAAGCGTTCGATATTATGCAAATCGCTCTGGTCAAGACCGGTGGTGCATACGAATGCCGGGTAGTGGCCGGACTGGCAGCTGAGCTGGCAGGCGAATCCAAACTCTCTGTAGAGTGTTATGCTCCGATCCTTGCAGCCAGTTCCGACAGTGTCGTGCTGATAAACAGGGAGAGGGAGCTGGTTCTGGATGAGGATCTGAATTACAACTTCAACTACGAAGAGAGGAACTGCTTCAGCAGTACGGAAAGATCCTGGCTGGGAGGTGGGCTCAGGATAACATATTCCGGAACGACGGGAGAGGTGGAACAGAGTCAGCTCGGTATAAATGCAAATGCGTTTCATACCTACGGATTGTACGGCAGTGCTATATCTGCCAACGTGAGCTACTCACTCCAGAAATGGCCCGGTTCCAGCGGCATGCAGGAGATCTGCTCGTCTTCTATTTATCTTCTTCATCGGAACACCAGCAGGTACTACTGGACGCTTGGTCTGTCTTGGGAGCAGCGGCGATACGACGTGAACAGGTGGAAACTGGAAGCTTCTGCCGGTGCTGGCAGATGGTTTCAGCTCATAACGCCCCTGACGATAGAGTTGGATGCAGGCATAGGTAGAACGATCAATAAATGGGACGCTGAGGGAGATTACGAGGCAAACTGGATTGCTCTGACCAGCCTGACTGCAAAGCTCAAAGGGCAGATGTTCGCGAATTACCTGCCTGCATTATCGGCTTCAGTCGATTTCGAACAGCAACTCGACAACCTGAGCAGATACGATGTATACGGGAGCATACAGGTCGACTACTATACGTCCAGCTTCCTGTCGTTCGGTGTTGGTTACAGTATCGAGTACCTTTCAGCAATACCTCCCGAATATGAAGACATCCTCAACGGGACCACCTTCGTCCAGATGGGGCTCAGTCTCTAGCCCGCAAAATTCACCAGCTTTCTACTACAACGCCACATATGCAGGCACCTACTGCGTTATGCTCATGCATCCGTCCTCGACGTACTGTTCAAGTACGCCTGCGGAGTCTGCATTTGCAAGCCTTGTAGTCACCAGCATATGCAACGTTTCGCTACGAAAGCTGGTGATTTATGCGGGCTAGCAGTTACCGGAATCAATTATTCGAGAATTCTATCTTGCTACTGTGAACAGAATGGAATTATCTCCTGTCGAGCTGGAAAACCTTAGGAGGTATATACCCTGGTTGAAACCGGTCATCTCAATTTCGCTTACCCCCTCTGGAATCTGATCGGCATAAATCAACCTGCCGTTCAATGAGTAGAGCCGTACTGTTCCTGATACCCAAACCTGTACGCTAAGGCAGTCATTCACCGGATTCGGATAACAGCCGAGATCATTCCGGTTGAAACCTTCTGTTTCCTGCCAGTTCACGGCGACAACCGCATCAAGGTCGAACAACCCGCCATCCTGTACTTCATCACCACAGTCGGTCAGCCGCACATACTTAATCCAGGACAGACCGATATCTGCAAGATCAAACTGATCCCCGCCTGAAACATCAGGATCCGTTGGATCATCTCCAGTGGTAGGCCAGACTCCCGCAAGACCTTCAAGGGACTCTGCATCCCACGGGAACATCACCCAGCAGAAACCATCCTGGCTGACTTCGACAAAAGCACATTCCCTGAAGTAGATAGTGCCGAACTGAAATACATTCTCGAAGACCGAGAAATCCGGTCCGGCACCATCCAAAATGATGTTGTCGATGAATTCAAGCACAACCCACCCATTGGTACCAAGTGTAAGAAGTTCCGATTCCGAGCATGCGGGAAAGGTGGTTGTCGCATCCGGATCAGGCGGACCCAGTATGTTCTCCGGGTAGTATTCCTGCCCGAATCCAGCTCCTTCTCCATACATTACATCCGGCGAGCCATCAGCCCAGGGATCAGCAGTTGAGATGCATAGCAGAAATATCAGGATAGAAGTCATGCCGTTTTCACCGTTTTCATCTCAGAACGGTAATCCTGGCGGACAGATTTCCGGAAACAACGGTATAAATGCCTTCAGGTAGGTTGCTGGTGCTGAGAACCGATGTGCCGGATTCATCAGTAATTGATGATTCCATGCATCTTCCAGTAAGATCGAATACAAGAATATCCTCACCTGGAGTTGCTCCGGTCACGGTTATAACAGAGGAGGTCGGGGTTGGAGATACCCTGAGGTATTCAGTCGATGGAATCGGATCGTTGATTTCAATTCCTGTGAGGCATCCGTTTACTGCAAGAGCGCCGGGGTTACTGACTGAATAGGATATAAGGAGCTGATCATTTTGATCATACGCACGAACCTGACCATTCATAGTGTCGGAGACAAACAGATTTCCGGAGGAATCGATATCAAAACCGGTGCCGCCGGTAAAAACCGGATTGGAGGAATTATGCAGAACCTCATGTGTATCAGTAGTGATCACATAGACTCCAGGTCCCCATCCGTCACCGATATAGGCTTTGTTGTCCCTGATGCATATTGTTGAGGGAAATCCGCCTGTTGACAGATTTTCGGTTACATTGCCTGAAACTGCGTTAATTATACTGATCGAGCCTTCATTGTTTCCATATGTCCCGCTGTTAACGACAAAAAGCTCATCAATTCCATCGTATGCAACAGACTGACAGTTGACTTCAACTTCGATAGTATCAGAGACAGCCATAGTTGTGAGATCAACTCTTACAAGGTTATTGTCACTGCCCCATCCGCCGCATGCTACCCATGCGAAATCTTCCGTGAGACACATCCATTCCGGGCAGGGTCCGACTCCAGGTATCTCAGAAAGAACTGATAAGGGTTCTGTCGAGACAATAATCAGTGAATTATTCAGTGTAGCGCTTATCAGAAGCGTATCAGAGGAGAGGAATTCCTCTCCCCAGCAGTTGTATCCTGATCCAATGGCAAGATTCTCGATTTGCCAGTTTTCCACGTTTATCCGCTGAAGCGCGGAGTCATCACTGCCCGAATTGATTACATATACGAATCCATCGAAGTACAGAATATCATTCGGATAGTTTCCCAATACTGCAACTCCAGGGTTAACAGCTCCCGAAACAAGATCGATTTCCACGAGACTGCCGCTCGTATCGATCACATACGCGTTATCTGCTGCAAAAAGAACCAGATGCAACAGAATCAGTGAGAGAGAAAGCATTTTTACTCCCTAAATGTTCTGTCACGATTGGTGCGGAAAAAACACTGTGTCTTTCCCACCCTCCCGCGAAGGTGAAAATGAAAATATCGGCAGAAGGTCTTCTGGCTTCCAGGCTCCCTACTCCCGCGCCTTCTCACCCATAATGGGAGATGGCTGTTGCGGTTTCGTTCCCGGTTACAGCGGCGGGGCCGCGCCGGATTTTCACCGGCTTCCCTGACGCTGCCGACAGGCTAATAATATTTACAGGTAATGGAACATGCAACGGTGTGAAATCCGGTTTCCTTATAGATATTTGGAATTCAGCAGAAAAACTGCTACATTATCTGGATCAGTCCGCATATTTCATCAGGTTGCGTAACGAAACGGTGCAGAAGTGCTCGCAGACAAGGCATGCGAATGAGATCAACGCAGATGTATTATATATACTTCAAGGAAGGTCGATTGAGCATAACGCAGTATGCGAGTGTCTTATGCGCCGTTGCAGTAGTAACTCTGGTGAGATATGCGGATTAGAACAGAACAATCTGCAAAGGGAGTGAATGCGTATGAGAAAGCCGGATTCATGGATGCTTGTGCTTGCGATTTGCCTGTTATTACTTCCATTCCAGGTGCTTGCCCAGATTACTTTTGAATGCTGGTATGGCGGCGGCCGGCGCGAGGAAGGCCAATCCGTCACTCAGACTTCGGATGATGGTTACGCAATGTGCGGATATACAAAATCGTTTGGAGATCCTGATGGCGATGTTTACCTGGTAAGAACCGACGAATACGGTGACACCTTATGGACAAGAACGTTCGGCGGCTCGTCCTTAGAACAGAGTTTCCGTGTTGAACAGACAAATGACGATGGATTTATAATCGCAGGATTAACACATTCTTTCGGCAGTTTAAGTCAGATGTATCTTGTCAAAACCGATAGTTTCGGAAACCTGGACTGGCAGGGAACATACGGTGGTGGATATGTTGAATACGGCTATTCAGCACAGCAGACATCGGATAACGGATATATAATTTGCGGATCATCCAATACATTCGGTGCCGGGAGTTATGACATGTACCTGGTTAAGACTGATTCACTCGGTGTTATGGACTGGCAAAAAACCTTCGGTGGAACCGGTAACGACAGAGGACATACAGTGGAACAGACCGATGAAGGGGGCTATATCCTTGCCGGATATACAAACTCATTTGGTGCCGGCGGAGCAGACGTGTACCTTGTTCGAACAGATGGAAACGGCGATACACTCTGGACAGGAACCTACGGAGGATCCGATGATGATCTCCCTCATTACGGCAGATGTGTAAGGCAAACTTATGATGGCGGATTCGTTGTTGCCGGCTACACGAAATCTTTTGGTGCCGGGTCGTATGATATCTATTTACTGAAAACAGATTTTCTGGGAAACATGGAATGGGAGAAAACCTACGGCGGTTCCGATTTGGATCTTGGCCGATCGGTTGAGCAACTGCCTGATGGCGGATTCATAATTGCCGGATCAACGAAGAACTTCGGTGCAGTTCTTTACGATGTATACCTGGTGAGGACAGATGCTGATGGCGGTGTCATCTGGACTGAAACCTTCGGCGGTTCGGATTATGATTATGCCGAATCCGTGCAGCGAACTTCCGACGGTGGTTTCATCATCGGAGGATATACGAAGTCATACGGTTCGGGAGAGTTCGACTTCTACCTTATTAAAACCGAACCCGACATGACCGGCATAGAAGAAACAGGTTCTCAGGAAATAATCACATTTTTCGGGAATGAACCTAACCCATTCGAAAACTTCACTACGGTAGAGTACAACCTGGCTCAGAGCTGCATTGTGGATGTCTCTGTTTATGATGTCAACGGAAGACTGATCAAAGAGCTGGAAACACAGAACAGGGAAGCAGGAGTTCATAGCGTAATCTGGGATGGAATGGATAATTCCGGTATGGAAGTAACCAGCGGTATATATTTCTGCCTGTTCAGGACAAGCGGTGTTTTCACAGCCAGAAAAATGTGCCTGATCAGATAACCGGAGCAATATGGTTTACTCCTGTCCAGCTGGTATGTGACTGATTATGATTCACCGGATTGGTGATATGTTTTTTCAACAGGCAACCCGCCTGTGAGAAGGGAAGTTAAATGATTGTTTTCAGCAGGATCGCATCAGTTGTGTTACTGGTTCTTATACCGGCAATAGGTTTTGCATCAGCGGATTGCACGGAAGCAGCTTTCGATTCAGATGGATCAAAAGAAAGCACACTGAAAATCCAGATAGCAGGACCCTCCGGTTGGACAAACGTGTGGGGAGTTGCCTATCACGACGGATATGACATGCTTTATATCAGTGGCTGCCCCAATAATGAGTTAGCATACGGAAGTTACTATGGAGGAACGTCTGTATCCTGGACAGTTTTTGACACTGCTGAAGCTGTTTGCGGCTTAGGATGCTATCAGGATGATCTGCTCTTCGCAATAACCCAGAGCGACCCTGTGAATCCCGGGCCATTTTACCTGTATACATGGAATCTCACTGGTCTTGGAATACCGATGCTTCCTCCGGATGTATATGAACTTGGCGCACCTTTCACCGGATCCATGGGTGGATGTGAATGGGACGGCGAGTATCTGTGGATAGTAGATCAAAACTTCGTGGTAGATGACAACGCAATAGTTTACAAATATGATGTGAGTACTCATTCAGTGGTGAGCAGCTGGTACTACAGCGAGCTGGGCGGCGTCGGCATCGCGTGCGTGTGGGACGCGGGTGATCTCAGAATCTGGATAAGTGACTGGTACGGCGGCGCCAAACTCATGGAGCATACGGAAAGCGGAACCCTGACAGGAGAAAGCTACGATATCACCACTTCTCCTACTGATATTGCGTACAAATACGAGGTGAGCTTCGATGGTCCCGGCTTCTTTGTCGGTAATCACGAGTACAATACAGTGGATTTCTACTACCACACGACATCGAATCTGGAAAGTGGTTCGTGGGGGCAGATAAAGGCGTCATTCTTTTAGATATCAACTCTTCCGAGCTTGAAGACTGTACATAACCGGCAGGGCTGGATAATTCTCCGGAAGCCTGTACCACCTGTCTGAATCCTTGATCATCGAGGGAATGCATTTCCATGAAATACATTCGTGTTCGTGCAGGAACTCCAGTTTCAGTCCCGCGTCTATCAGGCTGTTCAGAATATCGCTGAAGCTCCAGGTCCATTCCCAGCTGGGATTTTTTACAGTGTAATCTCCGTCTGAATAGTCCGGATAGTCTGCCGGCCACCTGTTCGGTTCCTTTGAATGGAAATAAGGATAACGGACAGTAAGTCCTTCACTTTCATCATCGAATACGTGGATGAATGGATGAGATTCGAACAGGTAGAAGAATCCGCCTGGTTTCAGATAGCGATTGATGAGACGTCCCCACTCCTTCAGATCGGACAGCCAGCAGAGCACGCCTTCGGATGTATAGACAATATCAAATTTCTCGTTCAGGTGTTCCGGCAGATCGAAAAGACTTGATTCGATGAATCGACCCTTCAGACCAGTACGCTCTGATATTTCCCTTGCGCTGCGAAGAGAAAGCGGGGATATGTCAACTCCGGTTACTTCAGCTCCTAGACGAGCCCAGGAGAGCGTATCAGAACCTATATGGCATTGCAGATGGAGCAGAGATTTCCCCTTGACATCGCCGACTTCTCCGAGTTGAATATCGTCCAGCACATGTCCTCCGTTGAAGAGAGGATCAAGGTTATATGAGCGACTATGCACATCAGCCAGTTCGTCCCAGTGTTTCCGGTTGCCTTTTTCTGCTTCAATGTTACGATCAACAGACATAATAGCCTCCATCGGTTTTTGAAGAAACTCTACAGAGTTGCAGCGATGATTATTCCGGGGACAGTAGTCCCCGGAATTTGTGAATTTGCGGAACCAGGTTTAATCAGGGCAGGTAAAGCAGTTTTACCACACCTCGGGTTGAACCTGCATCGATTCTTGCATAGTAAAGCCCGGGATTTGCCGGACTGCCATCTTCCAAATGACCATTCCAGATAAGCGTTGCTTCATTCTCACTCGTCAACGTTGCGCTGAGTCTGTTAATCATGCGGCCATGCATGTCATAGATCTCAATCTCCGGATTTTCAATCATCGAAATCCCTGCAAAATTCAATTGCAGAATCACAGAGGTGCTGAACGGATTCGGTATAGCCTGCAGTTGAAGAACCGGTGGTATAATAACGACATCGTCCTCAATCCCGACATTGGCGTCTGCGCTGAAGTAGTATCCGGTTCCCCCTGTGCTGGATGTGGATGCTACAACAAGGATAACAACGTCATTCGGATCGGTCAGATCCATAACGTTAATCTCTCCGGTCTGCGAGCTTTCTTCCAGCGTCATACGAAGAACCTCTGTGGTGCCGTTTCCGTACTGCGCGAGAGCCCATACGGCGTAAGCATTGCTGTCATTCCCATCGAATGACAGCAGAAGAGTTTGGAAGCCATCGAAATCCTGAAAACGGTAGTAGTCGGCAGCCCAATGGTTCACAGTTTTATAAATATCGGAAACAGGATAAGTCGAATAAGTTCCAGATACATTGAAAGGGGGCAGGTCATCACCCTCATACCCGAAACGCCCGTCTTCAATGGTTGTGTCATCGAGGAAGTTAGCAACAGCCCAATCTGCGAAGATATCGGCAAAGTTTTCAGAATAACCGAAATCATCCAGTACTGCTTCGTATCCCGCAATTGAGTTCAATGGTTCGTGAACCAGTGCGTATGTGGTTTCATGTCCACCATACTGTTCGTAGAAGTATAGCGCCCATAGATAGGTTTGAATGTAATCGGCCCAGGTTGCGTCCCATTCGGTCAGGTTGTTATCCGGATTGCTGTTGAACATAGAAATATTATCCGGATTTCCGTAGAGCCACATCGCCAGTTCGGATAAGCTCTCGTTCACCCAGGTTACTTCATCATCATCGTATTTCCAGTGAATCATATGCTGAAATTCATGGGCAGCTACAGCGAGCATGTAGTCACTGCCGGGACCGCCTCCCGAACTCCCGGTGCTGAGATATAGTACCTCACACTCGTTGCTGTGATTTGGGGGATTTTGGCCCTCCGGATACTGATCGAACCAGAAGAAGAATCCGTCAGCTGAGATTACAAAATCGAACCACATCAGATAGATCCGCGGATCTTCGTCCATTTCATCCGGCGGTGTTCCGAAAGCGATGCTGTCGATTTCGTAAACTCCCTGATTCGGATACGGACCGGGACTGGTGTTTTCCCAGCGCTCCATAATTATATCGACTTCGGCCTGATTTATGGAGACGTTCCACTCGGAGTCTCTGACCACCACGTAGCCCCGGTCGCTCTTCCCGCGAACCGTACATGATTCATATACGTAATGGGGCGGCATTGGATCGTGAACCCAGAGCCACCAATACCATGAATCTCCGACTTCAGGATTGTCCGGAGGAGATGAAAGAACACCGGGGGCTTCCAGGTATACATCGGGACCCATGTTATCCGGTGATGGCATCTGTATGTCATGAACGAATGGCTGCGTATAATCGAGATTCTGCGCGGCAGCTTCACCCTGCATAATCGGGATCAATCCAAACCCGCTCAGGAGCAGGGCTGTGAACGCGATCACGACAACGCGTCCTCCTTTTGTCGATGAACTTCTGAAAGATCGACACTTTCGTGTTAACATGCTATTCCTCCTGATGAGTTGATTTTGAACCCTTGAAATATCCTACCCCACAAATTACAGTATACAAAAGATATACGAATGTCTTATAGCTGTTCTCTGAAGATCAGCTCTTCGATTATACTGAGGGCAGGGGTGAAATGACAGAGGCTTTATCCTGCCCGGAGCTGGAAGTACCTTTGGTTGATTTGTGGGCATGAGTACAAAGGAATTACAACCAGAGCCTTAAATCTTTAACTGTAATACCATTCTCATCGAGCTGCATTGATCTGTCCGAGTCGAAACCGGAGAAAGTCTCAATTGTCCGGGCATTCATAGATACTTTCCATACGTGGTTGAAATCGCCATCAATACATATATACACCGTTCTATTCGATGGATCGTAGATTGTAGATGCTTTTGTGGACCAGATTTCATCCGTGTTGACAGCGGCCTCGAGTGTTCCGACAGCATCGTCAAGAATGAAACCGTCGAAGTTGTCTTCAATGAATGCAAGCGCGTTCCTGTACCTGTCAGCGCCTACTCCCTCTATCTTTCCGATAGATATTTCGCGGGTGTCAGCTATCTTGAAATTTGTCATCACAATCCAGTCACCCTCAATATTCGTTATCAGGTTTTCATCGATACCCGCTTCTGCGATAATGGCTCGCCCGGAAGTGTCCGCAATCAGTGTGTGCAGGGTGAGTTCGTACATGTTGACCAGTTTGACGGTGTCGATAAAGGCTTCGACCTGTTCCAGTGATGTGCAGTCATTTATCGAGGTGATGAACAGCTCCCAGATACAGCGCTCATCGTGCTCAGGATCCGGTTCTCCTTCTATCATCGGGCACTGATATTGAAGTGAAGAGAACATACCATGTTCATTCATGGCAACGGCAGGAATCCATATATCAAGGTCACAGTCGTAAAAGGACATATCGAACACAACTCCTATGTCCCATTCATGAACGCTGAATCTTATCTCCGATTCTGGTGGATAGTCGAAGTTCATACCGAACCAGGTTTCATCCGCGTAAACTGCGTATCCGGTGCAGGCGCCGGCAATTGATGTCAAACAGAAGAGAGCTGCAAGAATATATGTCATTTAGTTTTCTCCCTTGAGCATTTCAGTAGAAGAAGAGCATACTTATACCGCAATAATATATGTTATGCTTAAGGTATGGAATATCTGTTCTAGAATTATCGTATTGCCAGTCCGGGAGGAATTAAATGAAGTCATTACCCCGCAGTTGGATAACCCCCGTCTATTTACCTTCAGTATTATTGATGATTGTATTCTCAGTCAAAGGGTTGGAGGATACTTCCACTGGAACAGTTCCAATACCGTTTGACGTACATATACTGAGTAACATGTTCGTGGAAATATCTGAGGCTGTGGGTCCAAGTGTTGTGACCATCAATACGCAAACAACAGTTACTACCGTAATGCCGCTATTCCCTGGTTATTCTCATCCATATTATTTGAACCAATCTGATAATTTTCCTTCCCCCCGCGAGCAGGAGTACACCACTATATCTGTCGGTAGCGGAGTGATTGTTTCAGAAAACGGGCTGATCCTTACGAATCACCATGTCGTAGGAGTTGTGGATATGGTGGAAGTGATTCTCCAGAGCGGTGAAAGTTTTACCGGAGAACTGATTGGAACCGATCCGGCAACCGATCTGGCTTTAATACATATAGAAGCTACAGGACTTCCGGCGATTACAATTGGTGACAGTGATGAACTCAGAGTCGGTCAGTGGGTGCTTGCAGTTGGATCCCCTTTTACTCTGAGCCAGACAGTAACCCAGGGAATAGTAAGCTATATCGGCAGATCAGATATTGGACTTGTGGATTATGAGAAATACATACAGACTGATGCTGCAATCAATCCGGGAAACAGTGGTGGAGCACTGGTTGACCTTGATGGAAGGCTTATTGGAATCAATACAGCGATTACCATAAACAGCAGAGGTTATCAGGGAATTGGATTCGCAATTCCTGTGAATCTTGCGGTGAATGTAATGGAAGATCTTCTGGAATACGGATACGTGCGCAGAGGATGGATCGGTGTTTCTATTCAGGAACTTACTCCTGGTCTGTCGGAGCATTTCGGTCTTGATGAAGATGCTTTTGGTGTACTTATCTCTCAGGTTCTCAGTGATACTCCAGCAAGGGAATATGGCTTTCAGCGCGGGGATATAATTCTTGCAGTTAATGAAGACCCATTCAGAACTGTGGCGGAATTCAGAAACATGATAGCAGACATTGAGCCTGGTACAACTGTTGAGATAGGAATATTCCGTAACGGAAGAACCAGGACCATCGACGTGGAACTCGGAGAACGTGAACAGGATGAAACAGTTGAAACATACTGCTCGTCCGCTTCAGAAGAATATGGATGGATACTTGAGGAGCTGAATATAGAAACAGCCAGAGCTCTTGGTGATGAAACCCTGCAGGGTGTGCTGGTGCTTGAGATTCAGCTGTCAGGGAGAGTAGCTCGAGCCGGAATTCAGATAGGAGACGTAATCCTGGAGATAGATGGAGTTGAAGTGAGAACCCCGTTAGAAGTTGACAGGATCATTGATTCTTCCACCGACACTCTATTCCTGATATGGCGACAGGGATATTCGATTTACTTTATGCTGTAGTACTCTATGATTTGTCTGAAAACATTGACTCCAGTAGTAATAAGCTCATCGGGAAAGTCGTATTCCGGGCTGTGCAGCGCGGATGAGTGGATTCCGGCTCCGATTCCGAAGAGGGTTCCTGGATAGCTCATAGTGAAGTGACCGAAATCCTCAGACCATGGGAAAGGTTTATCAGGCTGGATTATCTCAAGTCCAAGATATTCCGCGGCTGTTCTGACCAGGTCAACGGTATTTTCTGAGTTCTCTGTCAATGGAAATTCTTCTGTCCAGCTTATTTGAACATTAAGCTCGCAGGAATTCGCAATTTCCCTTACACTATCTTCAGACCGCTGTGACAGAGATTTCATTGCTTTCATATTGCCAGATCTCAGAGTTACCATCAGAAGCCCCTTACCGGGGGAAGTTCCGAATACGGGCTCTCCTATTCTCGCGTGAGTTATGGTTGCATTCGCGAGATCGTTCATGGGATTATCAGAAGCCGGAAAATCATTGAAAGTCTGGATCATCAAGGCTATCGCAAGGGCAGGGCTTCGGCCCAGGTCCGGTTCAGCGGCGTGCGAAGAGGATCCTGAAAGCTCGATTACCATACCTCTGGATGCGGAAGCGAAAATACCTGTACGCAGAATTATGCTTCCGATTGGAAATCCTGGCAGATTGTGCAGAGCGAAGACAAAGTCAGGCATTATATCCTGAAACCGCGGGTCTTTCAGAACCCGAATAGCTCCCTCCCCGGTTTCTTCAGCAGGCTGGAAGAGCAGAACAACGGATCCAGAATCTGGACGGTTTTCCGATAGCCACTTCGCGATACCTGCCATTATTGCCATATGTCCATCGTGTCCGCACTTGTGGGAAATCCCATCCATAGTTGAGGAGTAAGGCAGATCCATTTTCTCCAGAACCGGTATCGCATCCATGTCACACCTTAGAAGAATCCTGGGGCCTGTGATTGGACCATTGAAGACTGCTGCTATTCCTGTACCGCCAAGTTCCGTTATCAGATTGTCCGGATTGCAGCCTAGCAGAAGTGCTTTCAGATACTCAGCTGTGGATGATTCCTTTCCTGACAGCTCAGGAATACTGTGAAGATGCTGTCTTATCCTTATCAGTTCCTGATATTGCTTCTGATTCATTACTTCCCCCGGCTTGAAAAATACCTATTCCCCACCGGTATTACGCTGGATCTTTTTCCACGTATCTCGAAGAGAGATCGTTCTGTTAAAGATAAGCTTATCCGGCATGGATTCTGGATCTGCGCAGAAATATCCCTTTCTTTCGAACTGCAGAGGAACACCAGCTTTGAAATCAGCAGCTGATGGTTCGAGTCTGCAACCGGTGAGAACTGAAAGTGAATCAGGGTTTATAGTCTTCATGAAATCATCCTCTGCGAGAGGATTTTCCACAGTAAAAAGCCTGTCGTAGAGTCTGACTTCTGCCTTCAGGGAATGCTCTGCTGATACCCAGTGAATCGTTCCCTTCACCTTTCTTCCATCAGGGGCGTTGCCGCCACGGGTCTCAGGGTCATATGTACACCGAAGCTCTATAATATTGCCGTATTCATCCTTTACTATATCCCTGCAGGCTATGAAATAGGCGTATCTCAGGCGTACTTCTCTTCCCGGTGCCAGTCTGAAGAACTTCTTTGGCGGATCTTCCATGAAGTCCTGTCTTTCTATGAACAGTTCCCTTGAGAAAGGAACCATCCTTGTTCCCGCTTCTTCGTCCTCAGGATTATTTACGAATTCCATCTCCTCTGTCAGATCCTCAGGATAGTTTTCTATAACCACCTTGAGCGGGTCAAGAACACCCATTCTTCTTTCTGCTCGAATGTTCAGGTCTTCTCTGATGCAGAAATCGAGGAGTGCCATGTCCACAGTGCTGTCCCTTTTCGCGACTCCTATTCTGTCAATGAAATTCCTTATCGATTCAGAAGTTACTCCTCTCCGCCTGAGTCCTGAAAGAGTAGGCATCCGCGGGTCATCCCAGCCGTTTACGTATCCATCTTCCACGAGTTGAGCGAGTTTGCGCTTGTACATCACAGTGTACGTGAGGTTCAGCCTGGCAAACTCGATCTGCTGAGGATGAAATACTCCAAGCTGGTCGAGTATCCAGTCATATATCGGTCGGTTATTCTCGAATTCAAGCGAGCAGAGTGAGTGTGTTATTCCTTCAATTGAATCCTCAAGACAGTGCGCATAGTCATACATGGGGTATATGCACCACTCGTTACCCGTTCTGTGGTGACTCTTCTTCAGTATGCGGTAAATTGCCGGATCGCGCATGTTCATGTTTGGAGAAGACATATCAATCTTCGCTCTGAGTGTTCTCGAACCGCTGGGGAATTCACCCGTTTTCATCCTCCGGAAGAGATCAAGGCTCTCCTCCGCTGAGCGGTTTCTGTAAGGGCTGTTAATTCCAGGTTCAGTTAGTGTCCCCCTGTATTTCCGGACATCCTCAGCGGAAAGATCGCAAACATATGCAACACCTTTCTCAATTAACTGCTCGGCATACATGTACATCTGCTCGAAATAGTCAGAAGCGAAGAACAGCCTGTCTTCCCAGTCAAATCCAAGCCATTTGATATCTTTCTGTATTGATTCCACATATTTGACATCTTCCTTTACCGGGTTTGTATCGTCGAATCGAAGATTGCATATACCGTTATACTCTTCAGCTATTCCAAAATCAATGCAGATCGCTTTTGCATGGCCGATATGAAGGTATCCATTCGGCTCCGGCGGGAACCTCGTGTGTATCCTTCCGCCGTGCTTGCCATCAAGCAGGTCTTTCTCTACGATTTCTCTTATGAAATTGGTACCGTGTTCAATCGTGTTTTCAGATATCATGATGCTCCCTGTTTAATCCGCATATCTCACCAGAGTTACTACTGCAACGGCGCATAAGGCACTCGCATACTGCGTTATGCTCAATCGATCTTCCTTGAAGTATATATAATACATCTTCGTCGATCTCACTCGCATGCCTTGTCTGCGAGCGCTTCTACACCGTTTCGTTACGCAACCTGGTGAAATATGCGGATTTAAGGCTTATGCCGTGTACTGTAGAAAGGTATCATAATAAAGGCGCGGCGTTTCAGCAGTTCCCGCTGTCTTAATCATGATCTTCACCGCAGTTATATTTGACATAGTGTTAAGTTCGTAGTAGTATTGATCTGAGATTAGTGTCTGGCCATGAAAACGGAAAGGATGTGAAAGAATGATTGACCCTTCCCGGTCCGGGGAAGTTTCTGATGATGAAGTAGTGGCGACCGACAGGAAGTTCCTGAAGGAATTGAGTGCCGGTATTACATCACTTGCGCTTCTCAGCATTATGCAGAATGCCGATGAACCCATGTACGGCTACCAGATCGCTAAATTCATGGAGGATAAAGATGAAGAACTCCCACTCATTAAGCACGGCGTACTCTATCCTGTTTTGAGGTCACTTGAGAGAAATGATCTTCTCTCAAGTATTGTGGAACCGTCGGTATCAGGTCCGCCAAGAAGGTACTACACAATCACTGATGAGGGCAAACAAACCCTTCAAAGATGGATAGGCATCTGGGAAAGGACAAGCACTATGGTGAACAGAGTAATTGGAGGTGTTCACGATGTATAAAGCAATTGAAGAATACCTGAATTCATTCAGAAATGAATTGAAAGGCAGTGACAGGGCAACCATCCAGGACGCCCTGGCAGACGCTGAGGATCATCTCACAACCGCTGTTGAGAATAAGTTGTCCGATCGTCCCGTGAAGACAGTAGAAGAAGCTGTTAAGGCCGTTATCGACAAGTATGGAGCCCCCGATGAGGTTGCTGATCATTATCGAGTGGTGGAGGAGTACACAACCCCCGTCCTTGCGGCTGCGAAACAGAAGCAGGGCAGTAAAGGACTTGCGAAGTTCTGCGGCATAATTACTGAACCTGTGGCATGGGGGGCGCTTCTGTACATGATCCTTGCTCTTGCTACAGGTATCATTTACTTCACGTGGGCTGTTACAGGGCTCTCTGTATCTGCGGGTCTTATTGTGCTGATAATAGGTGTCCCGCTGACATGGCTCTTCTTTCTCTCCTTCAGGGGTATAGCGCTGGTCGAGGGAAGGATAGTAGAAGCGTTGCTGGGAGTGAGAATGCCGCGCCGGACGGTCTTCATCAGGAAGGGCAATGGCTGGTGGGGAAGCGTTAAGGGTGTCTTTACCACAAGGAGCACATGGTCATCTCTTCTGTATCTGATACTCATGCTTCCGCTTGGGACACTCTATTTCAGCGTATTCATAACGCTTATTGCCGTTTCACTGAGCATGATCGCGGATCCGATTCTTGAGCTGGTTTTCAGGGTACCTGTATTCGATTTTCCAGAAGCATGGTGGACACCTGTATGGCTGATGCCGTTCGTGGTTGTTGCCGGAGCGCTTCTCTTCCTTTCCACACTTCACCTCGCGAAATTGACAGGGAAAATCCACGGAAAATTTGCGCGTGCAATGCTGGTGAGCTGATGAAAACAGGAATTCTGAAGATAACCATGATTCCTCTTTCTGTTGCCATAATAGCATCGTGCGGGCAGGAAACTGCGGAGTGGACTGAACCATGGCCTGACAGAATAGAGCTGCTGATAGCAGACAGCATCGGTGTCGAGACCGGTGACAGCAATTACGTATTCGGAGCTGTTGGAGATGTCTGTTTCGGAGCAGGCGGTGAAATACTGGTTCTCGATCAGGCAGGAGGACATGCAAGGGCTTTCTCGGGTGACGGGAAATTCATTACCCGAATAGGTGGTCCTGGCAGCGGACCGGGAGAGCTTTCACTGCCCCTGTCAATTGCCTGCCTTGAAGACGGCAGGATATTCATTCTTGATCCCATGTGCAACAGCTATGAGGTTTATGACGGCTCTGACTTCTCGTTTATTGAACAGGTATCCCTGTGGGGCAATAACCCCCCGATGGATCCCTGGGGTCTGGACGGGAACGCGTATCTGGGATTGAAGTTCGAAATGGATCAGACTGAAGCAGTGCTTACAGGAGTAAGTACACTGGGGCGTTTTCAGATGGGGGAAGAGAATCCCGAATACTCTTATTATGTTGATGAATTCCCGGTGGATCTGAGCGATTTCGGAGGACTCGTGAAGAATATGCTCTGCTCCATGGTGTTTACAGGTGACAGGCAGGGGAGAGTTTTCTTCTCCTTAATGTCCTCCGATGCTTATGAAGTATCAGGCTTCCTGAGCAATGGGACCGAGTTGCTCCGTATCTGTATCGATATGCCTCCGGTCCCAAGGACGCAGCGGGAGATGGATGAGGAAAAAGCATATATGGAGAGCTGGGTATCAAGGGTGGGCGGTATACCGATTGAATGGGAATCCGAGCCTTACAGATGTATGATTACCGGTCTCGGTATTGATGCCCTGAATAGACTGTGGGTACAGAGGGGAACCGAAACAGCACCGGTCTTTGATATCTTCGATATGAACGGAGAGCACCTTCTTTCCGCAAAGTTTCCGAGGGAAGGGCACAGCTGGAAGTTCCACATCGACCAGCATGGCATCCTTGCCTGGGAGGAAGACCCTGAACGTGGAACGCAAAAGATCTATCTGGTCGAGTTACCGGAAATGTAATGTACTACTTATTCTCGATTATATCCTGCACGAACCCCGTGAAGCAGAAGAAACCTATGGGGCAAGGATCTGCGTAGTAGGAACCTGATTTAACCTGGTCGAGAATGATCTCTTTATTGACTTCGCGTTTCTCCACAGCCAGGCATGGCGTGGCCGTGAACGCCGCCAGGGAATCTTACCGACAGCAGCAACCGAAGAGGAACCTGCTTCGATGAAAGACCGTTTCTCATGTTCCAGACGGAGAAGACAGCTGTGGGCTGTGCTTCTGAAGAAAGTCTGGGATATTGACGCCCTGAAGTGTCCGAAGTGCGAAGCACTTCGATAAATCGTTAATATTGGTTGCAGGTATATTTACTTTCAGGTACTAATAGTTCGGAGAGTAAGATCTACTCCTGGTTTTCGATGAATTCTATATCGGCTAAATCTCTGTGT
>JAIOQY010000152.1 GCA_021108435.1 Candidatus Aegiribacteria sp. | reverse complement strand
AGGAGCGTGGAGAGCATTTCAGAGATCTTGTGGAGGGCTTGAGTGAAACATGAGGGCTAAAGCCGTAAGAGCGAGAAATGCTATGCTGATATCCGCCGGATTACTTCTGCTTCTGGGAACTCTTGCCGTGTTTACAGCAAGCTCATTCAAATCTCTAATGATTACAGATTCAGACTCCGGTACGATCTTCCTGCTTCCACATATCAGAAAAGTATTTGTTGGAGTTCTAGCCGGCCTTATCGTCTGGTCAATACCTTCTGATAAATTGAAGAAACTGTCTCCAATCCTCTATGTGGGATCTGTTGTACTGCTTCTGGCTCTGCTTATACTCAAGGGCTCACACTGGGCCCCCTTCATCAATGGATCTGCAAGGTGGTTTGTTTTCTGGGGATTTCGCATCATGCCGTCTGAGGTCGCAAGAATTTCCTATATACTGCTTGCCGCATCACTTGTTTCCGATGGCGCCATCCGAGCACGAAGTGGAATAGGTGTAATTAAGCTCGCTTTTCTCGCGATTCTTCCAGCTGTTCTGGTATCTCTGCAACCTGATTTTGCTGGTGCGATGTACATTCTTATCATGATGGTTGTAGTACTCTTCCTGGCTGAAGCACGATTCAGAGATATGCTGATACTTTTCCTCCTGATGATTGCACTTACCTCAGTAGTTGCTTTCTCGTCGGAATACCGGAGAGAGAGACTTCGAAGCTGGTTTTCACCCGGTAATGCTACAGAAGCTTCTGTTTACCAGCCTGAACAGGCCTGTATTGCTCTGGGAAGCGGCGGGATAATGGGCAGGGGAATTGGGAGGGGACGTCAGCAGAGAGGATTCCTTCCTGAAGCATTTTCTGACTACATACTTGCGGTTATAGGGGAAGAATCGGGATTTGCCGGTGTCATGCTGATATTGATCCTGCTGTTTCTGCTCCTGATGTCAGGATGGATAATCGCTGATACCGCGGATTACCTTTTCGGCTATCTTGTTGTCGGCGGGTTAATAGCGTCAATTGCGGTTGGAATGTTCGTTCATATTGCCGTTGTGACCAGGATGATTCCATCCACAGGTATGCCTCTTCCGCTTGTCTCATGGGGTGGTTCCAATCTTTTGATAACCATTGGTTCTCTCGGAATCGTATCCAGAGTAGCCGTGGAAAGAGGGAAAAAATGAAAATAGCCATAGCAGGGGGAGGAACCGGGGGGCATATCAGTCCGGCCATTGCTGTTGCAGAAATTATCTTTAAAGAGTTCCCAGAGGTTACAGTGGATTTCATTGCGACTCCAAGACCGGTTGACAGAAGGATGTACAGACAATTTGAAAGCATGGTTCATACACTTGATCCACCAAGAATAGACAGAGGATTCTCAGAAAAGCTCCTTTTCCCGATCAGAGCAATCAGATCGTTTATCAGAATTCGCAGACTTCTTCGTGAACTTGATTCATCTGCTTTACTTTCTACTGGAGGATACTCTTCTTTCTTTCCAGTTGTTGCTGCAAGATCCCTCGGAATACCGTCAGTTATTCATGAATCCAACAGCATTCCGGGGCGGGCAAACAGACTTGCGGCGACATTCGCGAATAAAATTCTTATCGGATTCGAATCAGCTTCATCATATTTCAAAAAGAAACCTGTTGTTCTGACAGGGAATCCTGTGAGACCAACACTCGAAAGGATTGAAAAAAGAGAAGCGCGAAATCAACTTGGGATTCCTCCTGAAAGTACTGTTATCCTGTTACTTGGTGGAAGCCAGGGAGCAAAAGCAATTAATGATATCGCAGTGAAAGTTCCTGAAGGGGTTTATTCACTTCTTCAGTGTGGTTCCAGAGACAAGGATAGGGTAATTCGCGAATCAAGGGGAAACAACAGGATTACAGTTGTTGATTTTACTGACAATCCTGCGCTGCTCTATTCTGCTGCCGATATTGCTGTAGCACGATCAGGAGCCATGACAACAGCTGAACTGTCCTGGTTCAGAATTCCCTCAATTTACATTCCGTACCCATACGCTGCAGATAATCACCAGAAATGGAATGCAGCTTCCATCGCAGAAAAGGGTGGCGCAATTGAAATTGATCAGGATGGACTGGAACCTGACGATGTGTGGAAGATGATAACTGGATTGCTGGGGAATCCTTCTTCCATGGACAAAATGAAGATCGCACTGGCGGAGATGATGCCGGTGAATCCAGCGGCAGTGATCGCAAGAAATATTCTTGCGTTATCTGAGGAGAGTTGAAACTAATGGCTAAATGTGTACATCTGATTGGTATCTGCGGAAGCGGAATGAGTTCTCTGGCTCTCTGGTACAGAAGCAGAGGATATATCGTTTCTGGATGTGACAGGAACCCAGGTGAGAACCGTTCCGAACTCGCAGCAAAGGGGATACAGGTTTTTGAGGGGCACAGTCCTGATCATATTAAAGATGCGGAAGAGGTTGTTTTCAGCGCGGCCATTCCGCCTGATCATCCGGAAATTGTTCAATCACTGAAAAATGGTATTAAAGTCCTCAGGCGGAGTGAAGCACTGGCAGATCTCGCAAACGACACCACTCTGCTCGCTGTAGCGGGTGCTCATGGAAAAACAACAACAACTGCCATGACTGGCTGGATATTACAGGAGACAGATCTTAATCCAACTGTAATGCTTGGAGGACGGGTTTCGGAATGGAATGGCAATTTCCGTTCCGGTTCTGATCTGACAGTAGTTGAAGCGGATGAATACGACAGAGCTTTCCTCCATCTTCGCCCCATGTCTGCTGCGATTACATCTTTTGCCATAGAACATCTCGAATGCTACGGTACTCCTGAAGCTCTGTCTGTCGCATTTGGCATTTTTCTTGAAATGACCCGTCCGGGCGGGACGGTAGTTGTTCCTTCCAAAAACAGAGAACTTGCCAGATGGGCTGAGCGGATTGGACGAAGGGTAATCACAACAGGAACCATGGGTGATATCCTCTGCAAGTGCACCAGAGTTGATTCATGGGAACAGGAATATCAGATAGGCGATATCACCGGAATACTTCCCCTTCCAGGTGAGCATAATCTTCGAAATGCGGAAACAGCTATTGCTCTTGCGTCAACTGTTGGGGTTGACGCTGCTGACGCCATCAGGGCTCTCAGGAATTTTCCCGGGGTATCAAGACGGCTGGAGAAAATCGGGAAATTCGGATCAGCGATTGTGCTTTCTGATTATGCACATCATCATGATGAGATAAACGCAGCTCTTCAGGGAGTATCTCAGGTTTCAAATGGAAAAATCTGCGTTGTGTTTCAGCCTCATCTCTATTCGAGGACTGCTGCGCATGCTGAAGAGATGGGAAGAGCTCTCTCATCGGCAGATTGCAGCCTGATTCTCCCGGTTTATCCTGCGCGAGAGAAACCGATCGAGGGTGTGGACAGCTCCCTCATCGTAGATGCTGTCAGAAGAGCCGGTGGAACCTGTGAAGCATGCTTCCAGAAAGAATTGAGACCTCGTCTATCAGATATGCAGGCTGATGTGATTGTTTTCATGGGCGCTGGAAGTGTGGATCAATATGCGAGAAGAATTGTCAGAGGTGGGGGATGATAGTCCGGCGTAATAAAATAATCTGGATACTTCTTCTGTCCGGTATTATCGCATTCGCGCTTGCGATGGCTTACAGATGGTTCGAAAGGGGAGGAGTATTCGACCTTAATATAGTGCGAATACGAGGGATACGACAAGCTGATTCATCAGCAGTAAGCCTTGCTGTTGAACCTCTGTTCGGTACGTCCATCTGGCAGATCGATCTTGAAGAGGTTCAGAAACGTCTTGAGGATATCCCCGGAATCGATGATGCTGCGGTCAGTCGGGAACTATTTAACGGTATTGTTCTGCGGATTGAACTGGCTGAACCCATATTTGCTGTAAATGATTCCACTGGTACAGTAGCGATCTCATCATCCGGAGAGCGTCTTCCAGTCTATTTCCTGACAGATACAATTCCCGTTGTTGATGCTCCATCCAATATGAGCACATCAGTATCTGCCAGCCTCGCTGAATGGTTTGAGACCGCGGAATTTGAACATGACAGTCTTGTATTTCGCTATTCCGATGAGGGTTTATCAGTCTATATGAGCGATTGGTGTGAGGTCCTCCTGGGAATGGACAATCTGTCCGGGAGATGGAGGGATTATTGTCTTCTTGAAGCCTCTATATCCGATCTTGGTTACTGGGAACAGGTGGACATGAGATACTATGATCAGGCAATTCTCAGAAGAAATACACAAGAAAGCATTGAGTCCGGAGAAGAATCATGAGTCAGAATGTGCTTGCCGGACTGGATATAGGAAGTGAAAGAGTAACATGCATTGTTGCTGAAGTCGATGATCAGGGAATTCTTCAAATTACAGGTGCAGGTCAGGCGTTGACCGGAGATAGCGTCCGCTCCGGGATGATTGTGGATCTTCAGGGTGCAACTGATGCAGCCTTAATTGCTATGGAAGAAGCTGAGTCACTTTCCGGCTGGGAAATATCTGATACTGCTGTGTCTATCAGTGGTACTCATGTCAGAGGACTGCATGGCAGGGGAACTGTGAATATAGACAGGGAAGGAGATCTCAGCTCCGGTGAAATAACCTGGATGGATATTGAAGATGCATTGGAAACCGCACAGTTGATTAAACTTCCTCGTGAATCGATGGTGCTCCGTACGGTGAAATGCGGATACTCCATTGATGAATTTGAGAGATTGATAAAGCCACCAGTTGGTCTTCGCGCAGAGAGGCTTACAGCTGATATTTACATGGTCACTGCAGATAGATCAGCAATCCTGAATCTTGAACAGGTCATACAGAATACCGGTCGTAAAATTTCAAGCATCTTTCCTGCGGCATCCGCCGGAGCAAGAGCAGTTCTTACGAGAGATGAAATGGAAATCGGTGTGGCTCTTGCTGACATTGGAGCAAGTACTACGGATATAGCCGTATTTTATTCGGGTACTCTTGCTCATCTTGCTGTCATTCCCATTGGTGGTGAAGCGATAACCAGAGATCTTCAGCAATTACGCATTCCGCACTCAGAGGCTGAAAGGTTGAAGAAGGAATACTCAGATGTTTCAGGTATTGAAAAACGGGGAGAAAAAAGCATAACTGCAAGTACTTTCGGCGGGAGAAACTCCATATCCATATCATCCGAGATGATTTCGGGAATTGCTTCCAGAAGAATTCATGAATTGATGATGGAAATTATGAATGAAATCAACAGGGCTGGAATACAACAAACTGATCTCCCTGCTGGAATTGTGCTGACAGGTGGAACGTCACACCTTATGGGAATAACCAGGGCGGCTTCTAGAGTTACCGGTCTTCCTGCAGAGGTTGGAACATCTATAGGTCTGAATATGGCTTCACCTCTTGCAGAAACACCCGAATTTGCTACTGCGGTCGGGTTGGTGCTTCTAACACGAGAAGAGAAGAGTCAATATGAGTATAGAAAATGGTTGAATCCTCTCGAAAATACAGTTATTAGAATAAAGGGATTATTTAACAGATTGAGATAATAAACAAAGGAGGAATGATGATACCTAAGGAGGAAGGACCTCGTCTTCAGATCGTTGATGTGACCGAGGAGTATCGCGGAAAACCGAAAATAACAGTTGCCGGAATTGGAGGATGCGGCTGTAATGCAATCGATCGAATGCTGAGCGCTGACATAGTCGGTGTAGAGTATATAGCTATGAATACTGATTTGCAGGCTCTAAACAATTGCAAGGCTGATCTGACAGTTCAGCTGGGCCTGAAGCTGACCGGTGGTCTTGGTGCTGGAGGAAACTGTGAAACCGGAGAGAGTTCTGCGGAAGAGAGCAGAAATGAAATTGAAGAAAACCTTCAGGACAGCAGCATGGTTTTCATTACAGCTGGAATGGGCGGAGGAACAGGTACCGGAGCTGCTCCGGTCGTAGCCCGAATTGCACGAGAACTTGGTGCCATAACTGTTGGCGTGATAACAAGACCATTCGAAATCGAGGGTTCTGTCAAGAAGATCAGAGCCGAACAGGGAATATCTTCACTCAAGAAAGAAGTCGACACTCTCATTGTAATTCCGAATGACAGTCTGCTCCGCGAAGCAGGTGAAGATGAGACACTGATCGATGCACTGGAAAGAGGTAATAAAACCCTGAAAGATGCTGTTGAGGGAATTGCCAACATTATCTTATCACCAGGTCTGATGAATCTTGATTTTCAGGATATTAAGAAAGTTATAACAACTGGTGGCGGAGCCATGATGGGTACAGGATGCTGCAACGGAGAGCACAGAGCATCTGAAGCTGCAAGACGGGCCATTTCAGATCCATTACTTGAGAATGTTTCTATTGAGGGAGCCAAGTCACTCCTCGTGAGCGTACAAGCTTCTTCAAGTATGAAGTTCACTGAATTCCATGAAGCAGTGGAGATAGTCACACAAGCTGTTGGACCTCAGGCGGATGTATCTCTTGGAACAAGTACAATCGAAGATATGGGGGATAAACTCAAGGTAACTGTAATTGCAACCGGGTTCGGGGAAATGGAAGATACTGAGATGGAAGAGATGGATTTCAGATTACCTGATAGATTGCAGGTAAATACATCGTCTGGATCCAGTGAACGAAGCTCAATACCTTTTACTCTTGGAGCAGCCAGAGCCAGCCATAAAGAGGACAGGAAGAAGCACCCACCATTTCTTAGACGATAGTCCATATGGTATGATGAGGGATAATACACATGATAACAACAATATAGCCTAGTTATCTAGCTATATGTTATTTGTTTACATATATTAGCCACATCCATGAATGGAGGGTAATATATATGAGCCGAAAACCTGCAGCCGAGCATTACGAAGAGAATCGACGCAGGATACTTGCGAAGGAAACATGTCATCAGCTTGTCTCAGAACATGGAATTTTTGAAATAACACTGGCTTCGCCCAGGGAATACAGTTATGCGATGTCCTCACTTGGTTTTCAGAGTGTGTATCAGCAACTGGTATCATGGCCGGAAACCTGTTGTGAAAGAGCATTTTTTCCGGTTCTGGACGAATACCACTGGAGAAGTCGATACAATCACCCCGCAATAACACTCGAGACCGGAAAATCAATTAAGGAATGCGATCTGTTAGTATTCACTCCTTCAGAAGAAGATGACTATATCAGAATTCTACAGATGATGAATCTTTCCGGCATTAAGCTCAGATCTGAGAACAGAACTGATAAATGGCCGCTTGTAATCGCAACCGGGATTTCTGTTACCGCGAATCCAATGCCCCTTTCGCTTTTCATGGATGCATTTGTTATTGGTGAAACCGAACCTTCTTTGGGCCCTGTTCTGGACACAATTAAAAGTCTTGGTGCACAGGGAGCCTCAAAGAAGAAATTGCTTAGAAGGCTTGCAACATTACCCGGAATGTATATTCCATCAGTTCATGAAATTCCCGGCAAAGTTAATTCAATAATGCGCCAGTGGGCTGGATCTGAAGGAATGGGTTCAACATCTTGTATAACATCTTCTGAATGTGCGCGTGGTGAGACGATCATGCTGGAAATATCGCGTGGATGTCCTTATAATTGCAAATTCTGTCAGTTGGGTTATGTCAGTCTGCCCTACAGGGAATGCAAACTGGAAGATGTTGAGGATCTAATCAGAAATCTTCCGGATATTGACAGGTTAACCATTCTTGGAAGTTCACCAAGATCGCATCCTGATCTTCGAAAGATGATAAAAACTGCTGAGACGCAGTATTCAAACGTATTGCTTGATTCAAATAGAACTGAAGAATTGACTCAGCGTTTTTCTGAAAGAGCACTTATTCTAGCACCGGAAACTGGAACAGATTCTCTGAGAAAAATTATTGGCAAGAAACTTAGCAATAGTGTGATGTTCGAGTCTGTAGAGAAGCATTCTGAAAGTGTGACAGGTATCATAATCCACTTCATGCTGGGACTTCCGTTTGAGATGGATAGTGACAGGAAGGGTATTCTCGATTTTGTATCAGAAGTAAGAAGCAGAACCTCTCTGCCAATACATGTCACCGTAAATCCATTTATTCCTAAACCCTGGACTGCATTCCAATGGTCTTCCATGGCAAGTTCTACAGATCTCAGGGAGTGGATCAGGGAACTTGAAATCGGATTCAAACGTCTTAAAAAAGTCTCTATTGATTATGAAGAACCTAGAAATGCTCATATCAGGGCACTGCTCGCAAGGGGAGATTACAGAACCAGTTACGCGCTTGAAGAGAAGCTTTCCGGAGTAGGTTGGAACACTGCCTTTAAACGAGCAGGTATCAGTATCAGGTGGGTACTTGAAGAGCTTGATACAGATACATCATTTGAGTGGGATTTTCTTAATATGGGATTTGGTCACACCAGGTTGGCCAGGGAGTATCAATCGTCATTCACAGGTCATCAGAATCGTATTAAAGCTCTTGAAAAAGATACCGACAAAACTGGGACTGATAAATGAAGAAAGCGGGAATCATGCGATTCCCGCTTTCAATTAGATTAGCGCAATAATCAGACCTTTTGTACCTTGCCGGATTTCAGACAGGTAGTGCAAACCTTAACCTTCTTTATTTTACCATTCACAAGAATTCTTGCATTCTGAAGATTTGGTTTCCAGACGTGCTTTGTATGTCTGTTTGAATGACTGACACGATTCCCAACAGTAGGCCCTTTGCCACAGATATCACATTTCCAGGACATTTGTTTCTCCTATTACTCATAAATTTCAATTTGAAGCAATTCAATAACCCAATTCTGTCTGTTTGGCAAGTCCAGGAAGGAACAACTGGGGTTGACAGATATGATAATATAGTCATAATTTGTATAAGAATCGGACGTGGGGGCGACAGGTCTCGACGGGCTCAGAAGTGGTTCACCGGATGCATGTCGAGGTGCCGCTACCTCGTAAAACTGGCGGATAGATACAACTGCCGCATAATTTACGGCACGCTGCTCCGTAAACAGGAGTAGCCGTCCCCTCCGGGATTGTCTTCCGATCGGGGGCAGGGCGCAAGAAGGAAGGCTGGCTGTGAAGCCCCGCTTTCAGACGTAAGCAGCGAGATTAAATGAGAGCTAGTCCGACAAGGCCGACCGGAGCCGAATCAGGATGAAATTAATCCGGCCTAAACATGTAGACCCGATGAATCCCTGTTCTCGGACGCGGGTTCGAATCCCGCCGCCTCCACCACCTGATGTCAAGGTCGCAAGGTCGTTCACAAGGTCGGACTTAACTATATTAACTTTATGCCTCATATTATTAAACTATATTTATTTAATACACTGACCCCTTGCATTGTCTCTAGAATATGCGTACACTGTAAGTATGAAAACTACGTTCAGGGTTGATGAGCCTGGTACATTCCATCATGTGATTTCAAGAGCTATTGATGGTAAGAATATCTTCTCATTACCGGAGAATCAGAAGGATTTCATTTCCAGGTTAGAAAAGCTTGCGAAACAGGAGCATCTTAAAGTATATGCATGGGTGCTCATGAGTAACCATTTCCATCTTCTGGTGGAACCAGTAAATATAAGTCTATCAAGGTCTATGCAGAAGCTCCTTACAGGATTTGCGATGCATTACAATAAGAAATCCGATCGGCAGGGACATGTGTTTCAGGGAAGATTCAGATCCATATTGGTTGAGAAAGAAAGCTATTTTCTTGAGCTAGTACGTTATATTCATCTGAATCCCTTAAGAGCTGGCATGGTAAAAGACCTGAATGAGCTGAATCATTACTATTCAAGCGGTCATGTCCATATAACAGGTGTATGTAATTATCCTTGGCAGGAAACAGATTTGCTTGAATCAGAGTTTTCCATCAGAGGAAATACTTGGATATCAGGTTATCTGGATTTCCTATCAGATGGTTTTAATTCAAATATTAAAGATATGGATATAGGTTCGTACTTCATAAACAGAGAAGGACTTAAAGCAGCTGAATGCGAGAAGGATGCACCTCAAAAACGTTCGGTTAGAATATCGGGTTCAATTGAATTTGCACGAAAAATCTACAAACAATTATACGATATCAGGAAAATGAAGATCAGGAATAGAAACAAGGAACACAGAAATATAGAAGCCATTATTCATGCTGCTTCTGAAATATCCAGGATTCCAATAAGTACTCTTAGAAAACCAAGAGGTCCAAGGAAAGCAACCCGGATAAGACGTATAATTGTGAAATTGCTTATCAACGAAATTGGTATCAGTCAAGCTGATACAGGCAGATATCTCGGACTTTCAGATACCGCTGTAAGTCATCTTTATAAAGATACGCTTGATCCGCAATCACTTATTGTCGAAAATGCGATTAAACAGTCCATAGAAGTTTAGATAGTTAAGTCCGACCTTATTATTACTTTTTCCAGGTCATGTCAGCCATCTGTCTGTAGATGTTCCATCTGCGCGAAACTTCTTCCTGAGCAAGCTCCATAAGTACTTCTGCATGCTCCGGTTTCGTCTTGGTCAGGCTCTTGAACCTTGCCTCATTATATGCGAAGTCCCTGAACGCAATCGAGGGATCTTTGCTGTCAAGAGTCAGAGGGTTCTCACCTGAACCTATCTTTCTCGGATCGAATCTGAGAAGGGGCCAGAAACCTGATTTGACCGCATTCTTCTGCTCATCAAGACCATAGGTCATATTGATGCCATGAGCGATGCAGTGTGTATAGGCAATGATGATACTCGGTCCGTCAAAGCTCTCAGCTTCGACAAACGCCTTTACAGTCTGATTGTAGTTCGCACCGAGGGCGATCTGGGCAACGTAGATGTTCCCGTAGCTTATGCAGAGCATCGCCAGGTCTTTCTTCGGCTGTGGTTTTCCTGAATCAGCGAATTTAGCTACTGCCGCCAGCGGAGTAGCCTTGGAGCACTGACCGCCTGTATTTGAGTAAACACCCGTATCGAGTACAAGTATGTTCATATCTCTGCCCTGCGCCAGGACATGATCAAGACCACCGTATCCGATATCGTAAGCCCAGCCGTCTCCGCCTATCGTCCAAACACTTCTGTGAACGAAGTAATCAACAACACTTTCAAGCTGCCTTGCATCCATCGAATCTATATTGGCAAGAGCCTTTCTCAGTTCAGCGATTCTTTCCCGCTGATCCGCAATATCCTGTTCGGAATTCTGGGAAGCGCTAAGAATCGCTTCTGCAAGATTTTCACCGACTTGAGCAGACAGTCTTTGAAGAAGCTCTCCGGCCAGCTGGATGTGTTTGTCCGCTGTAAGCCTGAATCCATAACCGAATTCAGCAGCGTCCTCGAAGAGACTGTTGTTCCATGCCGGGCCTCTGTCGTCATGATTCTTCGAGTATGGAGTGGTCGGGAGGTTGCCTCCGTAGATAGAGCTGCAGCCTGTAGCGTTTGCTATGACTGCTCTGTCTCCAAACAGCTGAGTTAGAAGCTTGACGTAAGGAGTTTCTCCGCATCCTGCGCATGCACCTGAGTATTCGAAAAGGGGCTGAAGCAACTGTGATTCCTTGACAAGAGATACGTTGAGCTTCTTCCTGTCGAAATCCGGGATGTCCAGGAAGAATGAGTAATTCTCCCTTTCCGGTACGCGAAGGGGAGGCTGATTGGCCAGATTGATGGCTTTCTTCTCTGGATTTTCCTTGCTCTTTGCCGGGCAGATATGTACGCAGGTTCCGCAGCCTGTACAGTCCTCAGGAGCCACCTGAATGGTGAATTTCATTCCCTCGAATTTAGCTCCCCTGGCTTCAGTGGATTTGAAAGTATCAGGGGCGTTGGTTAACAACTCCTTATCGTATACTTTCATTCTTATCGCCGCATGGGGGCAGACAAGGCTGCAGAATCCGCACTGGATACATGTATCCGGTTCCCAGACGGGAATTTCAAGCGCGACATTCCGCTTTTCCCACTGCGTTGTGCCTGTAGGCCAGCTTCCGTCTGCAGGCATGTCGGAGACGGGAATACTGTCCCCATCCATTCTTATGATCTTCGCGGTTACGCGCTTGACAAATTCCGGTGCTTCCTCCGGAACCGTAGGGGGCATCTCAATGGTGCTGGTAACAATATCCGGATAATCCACTTCAAAGAGATTTGCAAGAGTCTGATCTACGGCATTGTAGTTCTGCTGGACTACTTCATCACCCTTCCTTCCGTAGGTCTTCTTGATGGCATCCTTGATTTTCTGGATGGCCTCATCTTTAGGAAGCACTCCCGAGATTGCGAAGAAGCAGGTCTGCATGATAGTGTTTATTCTAACACCCATCCCGGTATCTTTTGCAACTTTGTAGGCGTCAATAACGAAGAACTTCAATTTCTTTGCGATCATTGCTTCCTGAACTGATCTTGGAAGCTTGTTCCATACTTCATCCACACTGAATGGTGAATTAAGCAGGAAAGTAGCACCCTCTGCTGCGTATCCAAGAACGTCATATTTCTCAAGGAAGATGCTCTGGTGACATCCAACAAAATTCGCAGCAGTAATGAGACAGGTCTGTCTGATGGGTTCAGGACCGAACCTAAGATGACTGACTGTTCTGGCGCCTGCCTTCTTGGAGTCGTAAACGAAGTAACCCTGTGCGAAGTTGTCGGTTTCCTCTCCGATTATCTTGATGCTGTTCTTGTTGGCTCCGACTGTTCCATCGGAACCGAGACCGATGAAAACAGCCTGAATTGTTGAGGGCAAATCAAGCTCGAAGTCGGGAATATCGAGAGAAGTTCCCGTAACATCATCATTTATGCCAACTGTGAAATGATTCTTGGGTTCTGATTTGGAGGCTTCTTCGAGAACTGCTTTGACGATTGCAGGAGTGTATTCTTTACTGGAGAGTCCATAACGACCTCCTATTACATTGATATCGTCTTTTCCATTCTCCCAGAGTGCAGTGATAACATCAAGATATAGAGGTTCACCCGGACCGCCTGATTCCTTGGTTCTGTCAAGAACGGCGATGTTCCGTACTGAGTCCGGTATAGAGTTGAGGAATGCTTCAACATCAAATGGCCTGTACAGACGGACTTTTATCAGTCCTACCTTTTCACCTCTGTTACAGAGGTGTTCAACTGTTTCATGAGCGGTTTCGCATCCTGAAGTCATTTGTATTACCAGCGTCTCGGCATCCGGCGCGCCAACATAATCAAATAGATGGTAATGTCTTCCAGTCAGTTCAGCATATCTATCCATGTAGTCCTGTACTATTCCTGGAGTTGCGAGATAGTATGGATTAACGGTTTCTCTTCCCTGGAAATAAACATCAGGATTCTGGCTTGTTCCTCTGAGTACCGGATTATTCGGATCAAGTCCACGGTTTCTTGCAGCTATTACGAGTTCATCATCCATCATACTGCGGAGAACCTCATCCGGAACCAGTTCGATCTTCTGGATCTCATGGCTGGTCCTGAAACCATCGAAGAAATGGATAAATGGAATCCTTGCCTTAAGTGTAGATGCATGCGCGATTACCGCCAGATCCATCGCTTCCTGGGCCGAGGCGCTTGCAAGAAGGGCAAAACCCGTCTGTCTGACTCCCATGGTGTCACTGTGGTCTCCGAATATTGACAAGGCCTGGCATGCAAGACTTCTGGCTGAAACGTGAAATACTGCCGGTGTGAGTTCAGCAGCGATCTTGTACATGGACGGTATCATGAGAAGGAGACCCTGCGATGCTGTGAATGTGGTGGTCAAAGCTCCAGTCTGAAGCGCTCCGTGTACGGCCGCAGAAGCTCCACCCTCACTCTGCATTTCCTGAACCAGCGGAATGGTTCCCCAGATATTCGTCTTACCCTGCGAGGACCAGGCGTCCGCGTATTCGCCCATGCCGCTGGAGGGTGTGATCGGGTAGATCGCTATTACTTCACTGAGCTTATGCCCGATCCGCGAAGTAGCTTCATTACCGTCGATAGTAATCATTGTACTTTCCATTTTTTCATCCCTTTCAACACGCTAATTATCCAAAACCATTTCTTTTGACATAACAAATATCAGGTCATTTTCCCCTTTGATCTCGGGAATGGAATCACGTCACGTATGTTCTCCATTCCGGTTAGATACATCAGCAGCCTTTCAAACCCCAGTCCGAATCCTGAATGGGGAGCAGATCCCCATTTCCTTAAATCGAAGTACCATGAGTAATCATCTATGTTAATACCGCACTCCCTTGCGCGAATGCTCAGCACATCCAGTCTGTCTTCCCTCTGGCTGGCACCAACAAGTTCACCAACCTCGGGGAGCAGAAGATCGGTACAGGCAACAGTTTTCCGGTCATCGTTCAGCCGCATATAGAATGGTTTTATATCTGCCGGATAATCGGTTACGAAAACAGGGCATCTGAAGTGCTCATCGGTAAGGAATCTCTCGTATTCAGTGGAAATATCGCTTCCCCACTCAGGTACATCTTTAAATCTGCCGCTGTTCTTCTTCAGGAGTACGAATGCATCAGTATATGTAATTCGTGCGAAATCGCTTTCTATGAGCATTCTGTATCGTTCCTTGAGTTCATTTTCATAGAATTTATTGAAGAAGGAAATATCTTCGGGACATTTATCGTGAAGATAACGAGCTGAAAATTTGATGAAATCCTCTATCAGAGAAATATCATCATCCAGGTCAAAAAACGCCATCTCCGGTTCGATCATCCAGAATTCCGCCGTATGAAACCGTGTATCAGATGGATCAGCCCTGAAAGTAGGGCCAAAGGTGTATACTTTACCCATGGCCAGGGCAAGAGGTTCAGCCTCAAGTTGCGCGCTTACCGTAAGGAAAGCCTGTCTCTTGAAATAATCAGTCGAATAATCAACATCACCGTTCTTCAGTGTAATGCTGTCAAGGGGCATAGAAGTTACCTGAAAGGCTTCTCCGGCCCCCTCGGCATCGCTTGTTGTAATAAGCGGTGCATGGATAA
>JAIOQY010000151.1 GCA_021108435.1 Candidatus Aegiribacteria sp. | reverse complement strand
GTTCCTCCGGTTAAGAAATCATCCCCCTCCAGGTCTATCAGAAAACCGTAACCCATAAGACCGGCACCCTGCGAGAAATCTCCCGCTCTGTAAACATCACAGCCCTCAAGGTCTATCACTCCTCCGAGCCCCATTAGACCGCATCCCTGGCTGACAGGAGAATCGCTTGTGTAGTTATCATCACCTTCGATATCAATTACAACGGAGATCCTTTTTCCGGCAGGCCCTACTGCTCCACCTATTCCCTCGCCGTAGAAATCGTTTCCTCCAAGGTCAATAATCAGTTCGAACGGACAGTCCTCTGTATAGATATTGGTTCCCCTTCCTCCAATAACCCATCTGACCGGACCATCAAAACAGAAGGATACCGTAGTTCCGAGTACTCCCGGCAGAGTTACCTGCAGTTCATTCGGCCATTGTGCATTCTTCAGGTTTACTGATGCCTGAACAATCTCTTCCAGGGGAATATTCAGGGAAAGGTTCCACTTCTCGAAGAGTGACGCCAGCGTATCCATATCCATTTCTGTATCCTCAAACTGAGGCAAGCCCCAGCCCTCAAGAACGGAATCCCATTCCAGCGGACTGTCTTCGTTGAGCCATACTGAGGGAATAGCGGCCATGAGTGTATCTACCGTTCCCGATCCCAGTTCAATAAGTTCAGCTGAGATGGTTGAATCAGCCTTCTCCAGTATTTCAATCAGTGTCAGAAGCCCTTCCCTGTTTTCAGCCTCTGATGACAACAGAGTGTAATCGGTCAGCAGATCAAGCTGTTCCTCCAGTATGACAGGCAGTTCCTCTACATGTTGAATAGCGCGGATGACTGTTGAGTCAGGAAGATGAACACTGGTCGCCCAGTGTCTGTCAAAATCCAGCTGCTCAGGAACCAGGTCAAGAGTGTCCAGAGCTTCGATCAGGGCTTCCCCCGCAACCTCAGGCCATGGATCTCCGGGCTGTAGTCCAAAAATTATTGCACTCACGCAAATAATGATATTCAATGTCATAATCGCTGCCTTTCAAATGCTTCATAATACCGTTTGTATCTGCGTGAAATAACCCGATGAGTCAAATAGGGCAAGTCA
>JAIOQY010000150.1 GCA_021108435.1 Candidatus Aegiribacteria sp. | reverse complement strand
ACTCGTCTGTCCTTCGAGGTTCCAGTCTATCACTGAACTCTTCAATCACAGAACAACCCGAAGATAGCACATCGTACCCCCGTGTATGGAACCGGACGTCATTGCTGAATTCGGATTCATTCGTGCCATCGGATGATGTCACACGATACCGGACAACAGAATACACCCCTGGATTGAAGATATCGGTATACGTGCCAGTACCAGCATGAACCCTGCCTACAACGACTGGATCTTTCGTGGGAAAACCTCGATAGATCTGATAGGAGACCACATCGGCAGGTTCCTCGGGACTTCCGGAGTAAGGATCGTTCACCGAAAGATCCCACTCAAGCTCAACCTCGCAGCTAATGCCGTTATACGTTATATCACCGGTGAGGTTGGTGGGCGGTTCAGGTATCGTATTGTCAGCATCAAAACATCCAGTATGCCAGCTGTCATGCTGGAACTGACGCCACGGTATCTCAGCGGGAAAAGAGTTAACCCCAAGATCGTAGCAATAAGCGTAAGAATCACTGCCATCAGCAAACACTATTTCAAGACTGCTGTCGTTATCAAGATCAGCAATAACGGGCTGACCTTTTATGGTGTTCAATCCGGGGTCGGTCACAGGATAACCGCTGCAGATACTGCCATCACCGTTGATGGCGTAGAGGTATCCATCTCCAGTACCGACTACTATCTCAACCTTGTAATCTCTATCAATGTCCGCTATGGATGGTGATGTCGGGGCACCCGTTACCACCACCGGGAAACCCGGTAATGGATCATACTGATCCCCATACTCGAAAGCCTCTCCCGACCAGCAGTATACATGTCCCGTGTTATCAACGGCCACAATATCAAGAATATCATCATCGTTCATATCTGCTATGGCAGCTGAATTGACAACTGTGCTGCTGGTATAGAACGTATGCTCAAGACACCCATCATACGCATCAAGAACAAGAACCCTGTGAGCTGATTGATCAATGTGCGTTCCGATTATTATCTCGTTCTCTCCGTCTCCATCAACATCACCTGCCACCGGGGATGCAAAGAAATAACAGTTGTAGATTGCTGACTTCCATATCTCATTGCCATCTGCAGGATCAAGAAGGTAGATAGCGCTGTCCCAGTCTTTCCCGCGATCTGAGGGTGGATAGGGATAATTTGTGTTAAATCCATCGGATGTGCAGACGAGTATTTCTTTACCGGACAGTTGGATGGATATATCACCAACAGCAGGCGTACAGGTTACGGAAACCCCTCCAGGCTCAAGCTCATGCTGCCAGATACGGTTGCCTCCCTGATAACCATACATCCAGACGGTACAAATCGCATAGGGCTGATTTTCATCGAGGTGTCTGCAGATCACCACCTCCGGGTGTTCGTCTCCGATCAGGTCACAAACAGCAGGGGCACTGTGACTTGGATAGGTGCCTGTAATACCAGCCTCAGAACCCATATCAACAGGCCAATTCATGAAGCAGGTTCCTGTCGCGGCATCCCATGCATTACAACCGTAGGGATGAACAGCGAGAACTTCCATATTACCGTCAAGGTTAAGATCAGCAATTGCAGGTGAAGAATAGATAGGAGAAAAGAATCCACTCCAGTCTCCGGATTCAAGTGTCTGAAGAATATTACCGTTTTCATCTATCAGCTCAACTACACCTTCTCTGGTCTGAACAGCTATATCAAGATCACCGTCACCATCAAGATCCCCAAGAACAGGGGAACCGCCAACCTGGTGGTTAAGGAGTACAGCCCATTCGAGTTCAGCTCCAAAATTCAGACTAAGTTTATGGTGGGTGTCATAGGAAGGACCAGGTACAGTTCCGGCACCTTCAGGATCCATAAGATCATTTTCATCGGTATCGGAAGCACCAACGGATAGAACGTATGACCCATCACTTTCCTCAGTTGGTAAAGTAACCTCTCCTATCCAGGTGTCATTGGGAACAACTGAACCGCTCCATTCACCATTGCCTACAGAAAGAGGACCGAGAACTGCAGAGAGTGAGCTTGTGTTCATCTCTTCTGTGAAGACCAATACCACTTGAAGCTCTGCCCCGGCAGAGGCAGGATTATCAACAGAAACATCAAGATCTGCAGAAAGACCGTCAGGCACCCATTCAGCGTGGTAATAAGTCTGATCGGTTTCGAGATCAAGCATGGATACTTCACGGAGGGCAGGATAGAAGTTGTGAAGCTCGCAGTCGATGCTCCGCATGAATTGTACTTCCGGATTGGGGAGAACATCATTCACATGTGTAAAGCATGTTACATCAATCTGATAGGAACCATCCGGATAGGCAGCAAGAACGGGATTGATCACATCATCGGAAAACTCATAATTGATGTTCGTATCCCAGCAGTTCTCCTCAATGTTCTCTATTCCAATACCTTCCCAGCCCTGCATGTCCCCGCAGTTGGTGAGACAGACGATAAGGCCGTCTCCATCGCCTGGAAACACTGGACCCATTTCGTGTCGGAAATAGAGCTGCCATACTTTTTCATTACCGTCTTCATTTGAAAGCGGGCAATCTAAGTTCACTATGTAGTTCTCTTCCAGAAGTTCATCTCCAGATGTGGTTTCTCGAATCAGGTTCCATCCGATACGCTCAGGTACAAGATCATCTCGTCCACAACCCGTAGTCGTACTCTGTCCTTGCCCTCGAAGGCTAAAACCGAAGAAGAGGTCTACATCTTCTAAAAGGTTGTATTCGTCCAGCATGATACCGGGAACGCTCCCTGCACTACTAGGCCAGGATGAAGGAACCATATCCTCCAGAAAGAAGGATCGGAATGCTGGATCATTGTTGTTAGGGTTGAAAATCCAATCAAAATTAGCTCCCTGCTCAGGCTCTGGATTCAGGTAATCAAGAGGATTTACATAACACCAATCCCAGAGTTCATCTGTAACAGGCCATTCCCACCAGGACCATTTGAAATGGATATGAGGTGTTGTAACATCTGGATGCATGCAGCCTAGATTTGTTCCAACAACAACAGGTTTACCTACCCACAAACTATAGGGTGAAACGTATGGATTATTAAGATGCTCATACCACCATCCGTAGTCTTCATGATCGCCAATACCTGTTCCTTCTGCAGTCACAACAACCCATTGTGTAATTCCGCCTATATAAAAGTCACGTATTTCCGTTACAACACCATCTATTACGCACCTAACTTCGTCTCCATCACCTCCACTTTCTGTTTGCGAATCAATATCTATACCGGCATGAAACCGCCCTTCGCTCCAAGTATTTGGCTCACCATAACTGTTCAATAGAGTCTTTGTAGCATTTTGATCAGTTCCCACAGGCCAAGGAACACTAGTTGGGTCGTTTGCATATGCAGATAAAGCAAAGAATAATACTGTTGCTGCTACGCTCTGTTTGATTATCCATTTCATCGCTATCACCTGCCCTCAATCTGCATGACAAACATGGGGAGATTGAAAACATCAGGTGATCCGAAGGCTGTTGGATACCCATAGGCTGCATTCACAGGATTAACAAGTAGATAGTAACCATTAGGAGAAACATCTGCTGCAGTGAATCCTCTTGATGGAAGAGTTTCGTTACAGATTCTATTTTCCTTAATAATCACATTCAGCTCGATGAAGTTTCCTGATTGCGTTTCGTGTAAAGTTGCGAGTGATACGCATACACCTTTCTTTGAAGTTGAAATAACTGAATACGGCAATTCACTATGATCATCTGGAGCAGTCTCTGGATAGAGTTCAACTTCATCTTTTTCTATATTCAACATTTGTCCTGTTATAGCACCTCCTAAGCATAGATATTTCCCATCAGGAGAAAAATTATACTCACTGCAGTTCCTGAAATATTCAGTCCGTTCAGATACTATTTCAGCAGTTCCGTTGTAACAGTCAATGAGACAGGCGTCTGCATCTCTTCCAGATTGACATACATAATGTCCATCTGGTGAGATAGAGGGTATCCAAGAATGGTGATGAAGCCGTATAGGTAGCGTGAATGATCGGAGCAGGTCTCCATTCTGATCAAAGATGTAAGTATCCGCATTCTCTTCTGCTATATCTTCTGTTGATGCTCCTAGACAACAGAATACAGCCACACTTCCATCAGGTGATACGACAGCATCGTATTCCCGATCGGAATCAAGTCCAAATTCCTGCTGATATGAGCCATCTGGAAACATGATGAATTCAAAGGTTTCTACAGGAAATGTCTCGTCTGGATCCAACGATACCAATCCAGATACTGCTCCAATGCTTCCATCTCTTGATATGGATATAAACGGAAGCGCAAATGCATATTCCCCTTCCATGTATCCATATGGATTATACAAATAACCTAAATCAGTAAGCTCAAATCCAGCTGGTCTCTCAGCTCCCTCTGGAACACTCAAACCCACAAGATCCGCTATCATATACTCACGCCAGTAGTATTCTCCAGGAAAGATCGCGTCGGCATCAACATAAACGGGATTGTTATCTGTATCAAAGAAGAGATGGAGGTTCTGAGATATGGCCGCCCTGACTCTTCTATCAAGCCAGTATCTGTCCTCCCAGGGAATACTCTCATCTTTGAGAGTTTCTTCTAACCAGGGATAGGGATAGCCGTCTATCAGTGAAGCTTCAAGCTCTTCTATTGTTTCCGCTCTGAAAAGCTCAATAACTTCAAACTCATCGTAATCTGTAATTGGAACCACTGTAACGGTTGATTCAGGAATGTATTCACTCTCCCAGACCTGCTGCCTAAGGGATTGCACAGTATCAATAAGATCGAAAGCACTCAAGGAAGATGCCAGAAGGCATACAATTCCTGCAATTAGTATTCTCAT
>JAIOQY010000149.1 GCA_021108435.1 Candidatus Aegiribacteria sp. | reverse complement strand
ATGTTTCTCTGCCGGGTGGCGTGAATACATTCTTCACAGGACTCGGAGTCTACAATCCCGACAGAAGCGAGACTCAGAGGGTAGGGATTATTCCTGATATTGAAGTGAGACCAACAATTGAAGGATTGCAGGCAGGCAGGGATGAGGTGCTTGAAGCCGCACTGGAATGGCTTCATTCAGAGGAACCCAATAATTCAGACGCAGACCAAGTTAAAGCCATGGAATTCTATTCTATGGCTCGAAAGCTGGAAGAACAACGGGACTACGAGACCGCCTTGGAATACTATCGGCAATCACTGGTGCTTTATGAAGATGAAACCGTCAGAGCAGCTTACTTCAACTTGCTGGCAACCATAGGACCACTGTAAGTACATTATCTGCAATAATGTACTGAAAGGATTCAGACGTTTCGCATATGGTTGAATTTCTTGTCTGAAATGATGAAATCATGGGTAAGTGCCGCAAGTGAAGTCCGACCCCATGCTTTAATCTATCAGAACAACTCTTCTGGATGAAGTGAAACCATCCGAACTAATGGTAACTATGTATGTCCCTGAGGGTTTATCAGCGGAGTCCCAGCTGAAAGTCCCATTATCTGCAGAAGAGGATCTGTACACTTGACGGCCGGTAAGGTCGAAAATGCGAAGAGTCGCAGATTCTGCAAGGCCTTCGACCGAGATGTTGAGCATCACCGAGAATGGGTTGGGGAACACCCTGATACAGCATTCAAGCGGCGGGGCAGACGAGTCGCCGATGGATGTCAACGAGTCTCTGGGCACGAACTCCAGCTCCGGATACTCGGCGTCGGTTCCTTCTTCCAGCCATGCTATCCAGTAGCCGTCCTCGACGCTGCAGACAGCAATGTCACCCTCTAATACAAGACCCGTGCCGGCGCGGACAATATGGTCGAAGCCGTTCCATTCTTCCTGGAAATGCCTGCACCTTATCTCGCCGTTCCGATACCAGGCAAGGAGCAGCCCCTCGTCATCAGGATTGCATGACATGGCACAGGGGTTGCTGTTGTCGGGATAAGCCCATGAGTAAGCTTCCGTGGAGACCGGTGCCGGTTCCGAACAGTTGTAGCTGGAGAAGTGATCAGCACCCCATTCGTCCG
>JAIOQY010000148.1 GCA_021108435.1 Candidatus Aegiribacteria sp. | reverse complement strand
ACAACCTTCGGCAGGATAAAATCTCTATTTAATTAGTGTTTGGTTGAGAAGAAAATTTAAGTTATGCCCGGCGTGAGAATATCCAATATCCTACAAAACAACAAATCGACTTATTGTCACAAATTCTGGAGTCAGCACTCGAACGAAGTAGAGTCCCGGTTGAAGACCATTGAGAAAAAGGCTTTGTTGACCCCGATTGTAATTTCTGCTTGATCTGTTGAGAACCCTGCCGGAAATGTCGTAAACACTGAAATCTGTTCTGGAATCCACAGGGATGGTGAAGATGATTTCTACACTTCCAAAGGAAGGGTTGGGAGATACAGACAGCCCTGACACCACCGAGCCAGCACCTGAATCAGGCGACTCAATTTGCTGGAAGTCATCCAGTCTATGAATTCCACCTCCATAAGTCGAGGTAAGTAAGGCAGATCCACAGAGAGCCATTGGAGAGTTACCGTATACATTGTCTACAGGAAGATTACCGGTAATGTTTTCCCAGGTATTTCCAAGATCGGGAGTTTGCCATACTCCACCATGCATTACAAATGTTGTATCAACCTCCGCACCATTCAGCCCTGCGTATAAAACATCACCGACGAAAAGAAGATCAGCCACATTGACCGGCTTCTCCCAGTTGCCCGAGATGTCTTCAATGGAAGTAGCTGTTACCCGGAAGATCTCTCCGGTTTCGGTTCCGGTGAACAAGTTACCCTCATTCCATTCAAGGGACATCAGGTTATAAGACGACAAACCCCTGAGGATCCATGATTGCCCCTGATCAGTACTGATATAGAGACCCTGAGTTGAGGCTGCGTAAAAAGTATCCGATTGCGTTACATGCAGTAACCGGGGACAGACCTCCTGCAGTACAAGCTCGAAACTCCCCCCACTGTCAGTACTCCGGTAAACACCCAGTGTAGACTGCTCAATATCCCACTCGGAAAGCAGAAGAACCGATGGATCGTCGTCATTCACTGCCAGATCGAAAACGATCTTATCTCCCTCTCTGATGACTTGCCAGGTAGAGAAACCGTCATCTGATCTGTACGCGCCTTTGCGGAAAGTACCGCAGTACATAATATCGGAACTACCTGGACTGAAGTGGACAAAAAGGCAGTGAGCTTCAGGCCCCAGCCTGCTCCATGTTTGACCTCCGTCAGTGGTTCTGGAAAGAGAAGGTAAATTCATAATCTGCGTGTAACTACCCAGATTGGCGGCGAATATGCGATCCGGATCCGATGAATCAACTGCCAGACCACAGAAATAACCCGACTGAGGAGACGATGGTAATTCAGACCAGCTCTGTGCGGCGTTCTCAGATACATAGATCGGACTGTTGGCAAACGCGCCACAGTATATAAAATCTTCTTCGGCGGTAGCTCCCATTATCATCAAGTCATTGGGAAGGGGCGGTGACACCACATCAACCCATTCTCCGGAGGAGGCTGTGTATTTAATGAATCCGGGAAAGTCACAGGCATAAATTTCCATATCGGGAGACACACGGGCTATGGACAAATCTGCGGTGTAGTAAGAGGAATAGCTAAATTCAAAACTTGCTCCGTAATCCTGGCTGAGATAGATGCCGTAGGGATTGACTGCTGCAACCACCACATTGGCCATACTCTCCAGCTGCCAGACATATCCATCGGTCGGAATACTCGATACCTGTGTCCAGGTGGTTCCGTCCAAGGATCGGTACAGACCCTGCTCCGCCAGTCCGGCAAGCAGAGATCCATCATCACATCTGCAGATAGCAAGAGCTGTAAATCCCTGCAGACCACCTGCTGCCCATGTGAGACCTCCATTAACCGATTTGTATATCCCGTCACCCGGCTTCGGCGGGTCTCCATACCTGTCCAGCCCGGTGCTGATATAAAGCGAATCCCCATCCGGTGAAGCAATAACCAGCCTGGACACCATTCTGGAAGCCTGCGTTGCAAGACCTTCAGTGATCTGCTGCCAGTTCTGACCACCATCTTCGGATTTCAGAATACCGTATCTTCCGTATGGATCGCAGATATAAACCATGTCAGGATTAGAGGGATCCAGCTCGATGTGCCATGCCGTCATGTCCGGCCAATCCGCAGTCATAAGATTCCATGTCTGTCCCCCGTCAGTGGTTTTCCATAAACCCCCGGAGTCGTCACTCCCAGCATAAATCACCTGTGGATCCTGTGGATGAACAATAAAATCCTTGAAGTACCCCCCCTGCGGTCCCATCTGTTCCCAGTGGTACGGAAATGCGTAGACCGGCAACACCAATACAAGCAGGCATGCAACTTGGTATACAGAAACCCTTTGACTGTTCATATTCCCTGTTCCTTTTAAGCTAACTTCTATTATATGACATGGGGATTTCAATTGGCAAACACGCCGAAGGTCTGCCGTCATTTTCTGAAGATTCAGCGATTTCCGAGAATTTAGTAAACTGGCGGAGAATTTTGAAGCGGATGATAACCTATTTCGTCCCGGAATATCATCAGAATGAGTAATTTTCAGAAATTTCGATTGAAAGCTCGACCGCAGCGAACCGCTGAGGTTCTGCCGACTGTGGTGCGCTGCTTCACACCTCCGCTCCGATTCTGTCGGTCGCCCCACACATCACGGTTGCTTCTTAAGTCTCTCCGGGTCTGCATTTCCAAAAGCATCTTGGAGCACCTGGAACTGAGTGCTATCCGAGCCG
>JAIOQY010000147.1 GCA_021108435.1 Candidatus Aegiribacteria sp. | reverse complement strand
ATCACAGGAAAGCTTCACTGCCGTGATAATTCAGCGATCCAGCATAATAAACGCACTGAAAGAACTGTTCGAAATGTACTGGTTACAGTCAATGAGTGTTGAGGAGTTCAGAGAAAAATACAAGGAATCAATTACTGCGGAAAACACATGATACTGAGATAGAAAGAGAATATTAATAATTTGATCTGCTAAAAGCTTAGCTATTATTTTAAGGGAGGAAGAAAATGAAGAGTGCGAGAATATTTCACGGTGCGATGACAATAGCAGTATTGATGACTCTCTCAGGTATTGCCTGGAGTATCGATATTTCGGACGGTTATTATTATCCAACCGAATCGAGAGGACACAATCCGCAGGTAATAACAGCCAGCAATTTCGGTCCTCAGATCTATTACTATTCCGGAACTCACAACAGAACATATTTCCTGTGGATGCAGCGGGGCGGGACAGGATATTCCATCGAAAATATGGTTCTTTATTACGATCATGATACCGAAGAGCTTTCCGAGTCATACGGTGTAGGCCCCGGAACACCCGGAGCAACAGATTGCCATGCCCATGGAGCCGTAATAGTTGCTGATGACGGCCACATAATTGTGATTCATGAAAAGCTATGGAATACCGGCGGCAGTGGTCATAACTCGGAGTATCAGATCAAGCGTTCGGTAAATCCTGAAGATCCTTCAGCTGGTTTCACTCTGGTACACCAAACTGGATCAGGCAACTGCTATCCCAAGATCTGGAAAACAGCGAATGGTGATCTTTTTGTGTCATCAAGGTATGGAAGCGATTCTTATTACAATCATTACCGGATAATGCTGTTCAAATCCACAGATAACGGTCTGACATGGGATGCCGGAAACATCGTTGTGAACTTTGGAACCGCACGAAACTACTGGGCATATCATGGAAGAATTACACAGAGCGACACTGACGGAATTCATCTCGCGGTAAACCGGTGTGATCGCGATCCAGGTTACGGTTATCCGGATTGCTATTATCTGAACAGTGAAGACGGCGAGAACTGGACAAATATAGATGGTTCTTTCACAAAGAATATCATCACGGATGGACCTCTCACCTGTGATGAGATGGATAGCCACTGCCTTGTGCAGCACCTTCCGGGAAACAACGAAATAACCTCTCTAGGCTCGGGATGTTTTTCACCGTCAGGTGACATCTACTTTACCAATGGCGAAACGTGGCGAAACAGCCCCGATCCTTGTGACTGGTATCTGCGCTACTGGGAAGACAATGAGTGGAAGAAAGTAGTAATACCCCATAACGGCGAATTCATGTGGATATATGGATTGCATTGTATTACGGATGAAGAATTTGACATTTACATCGAGTACTACGGAACAGCAAAACGTGAAATACAGAGATGGAAAACAACGAACAGGGGTCAGACCTGGAACGTCGTCGAGGAAATAACCAGCGGAAGTGATTACGATCACAGATATCCTGTAATTACATCCAATCTGGACGACTCACCATATCTTTCACTGGCTTCAAGTTATCTAAACGCAAGCAGTTGTGCTGATTTCTATATAATGTCACGGGAGAAACCAACCACTTCCTTAGAAGAACAGTCAACATCAGGGATGCTTACAGATGTGATCCTCAATCAGAACAGTCCCAATCCCATAAGTCTTCATACAGCAATTTCATATACTCTTTCGGAAACAGGTTCGGTTTCATTAGCAGTTTATGACATCAGCGGAAAACTTGTGGAAACTCTCGTTGACGGAGAAATACAGCAGGAAGGAAATCATTCTGTTCTGTGGGATACAGGTGAAATGCATTCGGGTATTTACTTCTATCGCATCACAACCGGGAATACTACCGAAACAAGGATGTGTACCGTACTGAGATAACATAGATTTTGCTCCTGCACTGATTTATTCAATGCAGGAGCAGAGTTCAGATTCGGGACATGAACCTCTTTCGTGTTCCCGTCAATCTTGATTGAAGTCCTGAAAGCAAGCTCTTCCTCAGATGCAGCAAATCAGAATACAACTAAAACCTCAGCAGTACCATCGTACCGTTACAAATATCGAACAGTATCTGACTTCCTGAGAACTGTAGTCATACGAACCCGGAATGATATAATCAATAATCCACTTCGGGAAAGTAAGGCTTGACATCTGAGTAAATCAGAATCATTGTCGTCCCGCAGGGGACAACATAAGAAGAAATGAGAGTATTCCTTTGAATCTCAAACAACTGGATGAAATATTCAGCTATATAGATTTAGTGCCTGGTGAGGTTAAGGTCTATCTGGCATTACTTAAAAAGAAGAATTGTACCCCAGCAGAGGTCGCAAAGATATCTGGTTTGAAAAGAACAAAAGTCTATGACCTCCTGACATCACTTGAAAAAAAAGGCGCATGTACTTTACTGCAGTCCACTCAGAAGATATACGAACCTGTCGACCCGGAATTTTTAATGGAGAAATTGAATAAAAGGCTTTCTCTGATAACATCCGGCATCAGCG
>JAIOQY010000146.1 GCA_021108435.1 Candidatus Aegiribacteria sp. | reverse complement strand
TCCTTGATATCCAGTTTGCCTGATTCCATTGCTCTCAAAGGGCCGTCCATCCACAGAGAAGCCAGACCGTGAACCATCGACCAGCATGTAATGACCGCTGCCCGGAGGTGACTGCCGTTGCCTTCCCCCGCTTCAGGATACAATTCGCGAATGGTGTTCTCAAGATGACTGAAAGTCTGTTTCGCAGCATTCATCACTTTCGGGTTCTCCCAGAGCAGTTCATTATTCACTCTGAACATCACATGAAAGTAGACTTTGTGATTCACAGCGAACATCACGTAGGACTTGCCAAGAGCTTCCAGTCTGCATCCGGCATTATCGGAATCGTCAATTGCTTGCCGCTGCGCTTCATCGAGCATCTCGAAGCCCATGACAGCAACTGCAGCAAGCAGTTCGGTCTTGCTCTTGAAATGATGATAAGGAGCAGCGGGGGAGACTCCGGACATTCTGGCGATTTCTCTGAGCGTGAACCCTGATACTCCCTTATCTTCTATCAGTTTCAGGCAGTTATCTATCAGTGTCTGCCTGAGGTTGCAGTGATGGTATGTATTGGTTCTGCAGGTTCTGGCCACGGTATTCTCCTTCTGTTGTGAATAAGAATCTAAGAATATTTTTGCATCTTGACAATGTTTAGATTCGTTCTATCTTTACGATGTTAAGATTGAAATCATCTGCGGGAAAAGAGGAGAAGATGAAAATAGTCGCGTTCAACGGAAGTCCTCGTGGAGCAGCCGGCAACACTCACGTTATGGTTGAGAATTTCCTTGCCGGAGCGGAGGCGGCAGGAGCTGAAACAGAGAACATTATTCTAACCGACAAGAGAATAGGGCATTGCAGAGGATGTTTTGCCTGCTGGCTCAAAACACCTGGGAAATGTGTTATCAAGGATGATATGGAGGAACTGCTGGAGAAGTTCAAGGCAGATATCATCGTTTTTGCGACACCTCTTTACGTGGATAACGTAACGGGGATAATGAAGGATTTCATGGACAGGATGATTCCCCGCTTTGAAGCCCATATTGGAAAGGATGAGAACGGCGAGTGCAAACATCCGTTACGGACAGGGCATTCACCTGGACTCGTTTTCATCTCGAACTGCGGATTTACAGGAATGGAGCATTTTCAGGTTCTTCAGCTTCTTATTAAGAGAATTGCCAGGAATATGGGAAGCGAGATTCTGGCGGAGGTCTACCGAGACGGTGGTGGGATATTAGCGAATCCCATGCTGCTTCTAAAACCTTTTCTGATGCATTACAAAAAGCTTCTTCGCAATGCCGGATCCGAACTGGTAACTGATGGCCGGATATCCGATAAAACACAGTCGAAACTTGAGAAACCGATTATTCCTCCTGAGCAGTATCTTAAATCATCGAACAAGTATTTTGCAGACATACTGCAGAAACGGGAGAAGGAGGAAAGAAGCTGATTTGAAAACGAATATCCTTGTGGGAGTTAAAATTATCTGCATACACTCACCGTTTCACAATTAGAAAGTATTGTAATGAAAAACAGCATTATACGACTTGTTGCATGTGTTAACTGCTTGATTCTGTTCGTATGTTGTGCCTGCATTGTTCCTCACAAAGATCAGCCGCCGGGAGCCATGGAGGGTGTTCCAAGCGGTCTGTATGCCGTCACTACTCATGTTCGCGGAATTGGACCGTTTTGCGGTTCAACGACAGCGTTGGTTGCAGCAGAGCCTGCCGAGAACGGCTTCCGGGCCAATAGCCGTCCGCGGGCTGTGGGTGAATTGATGGGTGGTTTGCCTGGTTTTTTCGTCAATCTGATCGGGGACAAGAGAGTTCCGGGAGGGGCTTTTCTGCATTGGTCCGGTCCAGCTCCTGAAGCAGAACATGTGACTCGCGGCGTGCTGGAATCGCCCCGGGTGACTCTGCACACCGACTTCTATTCTTATGATCAGCCGATAGAATTACGTCCAATGGATGATGAGCGGTTGTTTGGTCTTATGACTATCGCGCCGGCAAGCGCAAGCGATTTCCCGAGTACGGATTATCCTGCCATGGTAGATCGGATAGACGCTATACTCAGAGCGAACCTCTTTGATCCTGATGCGTACGAAACCCCAGAGACACAACGCTTTCTTCGACAGCTTCGAGCGGGCAGCGGGAAGGCCCGGGATGATGCTGAATTCCTGATGGTATGGATGCTTGCTTCAAGGCACTTGAAATTTTCCCACTGCTACGTGGGGTGCAAACTCGATCCGGAGTTTGAGAATATTCTTGCAGAAATGTCTTCCATATCGCCACTCGTTCAGGGTGAGGATAAGGCCATCAGCGTAGTGGATGACGAGGGAATAGTGACCCTCCGAATCGCTTGCTTTGAAGGAGACTCGTATGATGGAATCGATGAAGCATTTAACGACATCGTCGAGCGGAATCCCCGGGGTCTTATCATCGACTTGCGCGACAACCCCGGAGGGACTTACATATCAGGCAGGGTCGCCGCTCACCTTATCGAGTCTTCAATAGACATGGGGGTATTCTTTGATCGCAGAGCGCGATCCCGGGTACTCGCCGGCGAGTTGAACGACTTTCCAACAGTGACATCCATATCCTCTGAGGATGAATTCAATTCCCTGATCCGGGAGCATGGTGCATTCGTGGGTACGATCGAGCCAGTCGATCCCATCTACGATGGTCCAGTCGTCGTGCTGGCGAACGGGAGCACAGCTTCCGCCTGTGAACCACTTGTTGCGGGACTGCAGGAGATCGGGCGGGCCACTGTCATCGGAGAGCAAACAGCTGCTGCAATGCTGTGGATTACAGAGCATGAGATTAACGAAGACTGGAACCTGTGGGTTCCAACTGTCGATTATCTGACCGGTCAGGGTGTTCGTCTCGATGGGAGGGGCGTTGTTCCTGATATCAAGGTGACCAGTGAAGATGCATCTCAGACTGCTCTTACATTCCTGAATACGTTGAGTCGGTAATGCCCGGATTTTGCCAGTGTTCTATTCACCAGCTTTTGCAGAAGGAAGGATAGAAGAAAGATAATATCATATATAGCTTAAGTGATTGAAGTAAATGAAGAAAGTGAACGATCGAATGGAAATGAGGCATGATTTGAAAGCGATAATTGCAATTCAGGGAATGTTACTGGCTCTCCTTCTTGTACCGGTGACCGTATTCGGTCAGGATGTTGAATCCGAATCCGGCACAGAAGAACAGACCGGAACAATAGTAGTTACCATTGAGGATCTGCGGAACTCCGACGGCAACGTTCGAGTGGCGCTGTGGTCATCAGAAGATGGTTTTTTAAGGGATCCGGACAGTGCTTACAGAAGAGTCATGTCTGTTATTGAAGGGGAAACAGTTGAGTTCGTGTTCGCTGATCTTCCGTTCGGTGAGTACGCGGTATCAGCATTTCATGATGAGAACGGAGACGGGAAGAATAACAGGAACCTGTTCGGAAAACCTACTGAGGGTTACTGTATATCCAATGGTGTCAGAGGTGGAATGTCCGGTCCGCCGGGATTTGATGATGCCAGTTTCATCCTTGAAACGGAAGAAATGCCAGTTACCATGGAAATAGAATACTGAGCGGTATTTAGTCTGACAGGAGCCATTGAATGAACAGACCGATGCCGAATGCGGCATTCTATATCATGTCGTCTCTTTTGAGATGCAGGGATATGGTTCGCCCCAGAAACAGAATTCTTGACGAAGTTAATATCGAATCCGGGAATCATGTGCTTGATTTCGGATGCGGTCACGGAAGTTATACTTTCATCGCTTCTGAATCAGTCGGGGATGCGGGGAAAGTCTACGCGCAGGATGCAGTCCGGCTCGCTCTTGATATGATAGAGAAGAAAGCATCGAAGCTGAAGCTGGACAACATCAGTACTGTCTGTTCCGACTGCTCAACCGGAATACCAGATGAAAGTATCGATGTCATACTCTTTTACGATGTGTTTCACCTGCTGGGAGATCCGGGAGCGGTTCTTAAAGAATTACACAGGATTCTCAGACCTGATGGTACTATGTCTTTCAGCGATCATCATATGAGCGGTCGGGATATCCTCAGCGGCGTAACCGAGAGTGGCATGTTCAGCCCTTCAGAGAAGGGGAAGTATACGTACATCTTCAGAAAATGCTGAAAAGCTGAGAATTTCTTGCCTGCTGACGGAGTTGACGAATCATACCTACGTTTCATCCATAAACAAGACGAAATAAGGGTATAATTTGGCTGGAGGTGCTATGATGTACAGAGATATCATTCTCCACTCAGATAAACCTGCCTCCCGGTGTATTCTGCCGATTAGAACACCATCCTGTCCTCCGGGATGCCATAGCGGTCAAGTATTTCATCGTTGACAGTGATGGCTTTCTCCCTGTCCAGAATAATGATGTTGCCCAGATTGGTGGTCAGCTCAAGGAATTGACCTGTGCCGCTGTCAACCAGTTCGACGAACTGTGAGAAACTTCTTACCGGGGTGCCGTCCACCATTCTGATTATTTCGTTATAGAAATTTTCGTAGCCGGTGTTAACCTCTGCAGGGAGCATGTAAGTGTGTATGACTATTTCTTCCCTGTCTTCTGTGCGCCAGTTGTCGAATAAAAAGGGATAGGTGAGGTATTCAATGGCGTACAAACGCCAGTCACTGCCCCATTCTTCCAGATAGTTGAGTGTAAGGGGCATGAACACCGCTCCCCCGAAGATGAAGTACTCCGGCGGGGTGTCATATATTTTACCGGAGACCACCATAAGATCGTGAATTGTGGTGCTGAGTGTTATCTCAACCGTTGTCGGGATACCATCCCTGATTATCTCAAGGGGAATAATCTCACCTATCTGCCGCCGGTCCACAATGTAGTCAAGCATGGTTCGGCTGCCGGATCTGAATTCCACAGTGCCATCCCCTGCGATAGATCTGCCGTCTATCTCAATTATTACATCACCCGGTTCCAGCACCTCTGCTGCCGGTGAGCCGTAGGCAATCCCGGTAACCATCACACCGGCCTGTCTTTCTTCAATGCCATACTTTTCGGTGAAAGCCTCATTACGAATAGATTGGAAGCTGAATCCGGCGCATGGGAACCCGTCGTAGCTCCCGTCCTCCAGATCCTCGAAAAAGTGTCTGATCACAGGAACCGGTATCACGTAACCTATGTTGTCCGCCTGGTTTATTGTCTGCATGGCGACGCCGATGATTCTGTTGTTGATGATGGCCGGTCCGCCGCTGTTCCCCGGATTGATCGCTGCATCGATCTGTACTGTAAGCAGAGAAAAACCGCTATGAACGTAGCCGTAACTCTCAATCCTGGAAATAACCCCCTGAGTAGTACTGAGTGCATCTCCGCCCATGGGGTAACCATAGACCGTAACCTGTTCCCTGGGGTAGGGAAGCTCTCCCAGTTCCAGAGGATCTATGCCGTGGAAGAAAGATTCATCTTTCACCGTTATCAGAGCCAGGTCGGCATCATGGGACACCGCCACCACAGATGCCTGATACTTTCTGGGGTCACCCTCTTTCCGCACCTGCAGGTAAGTCTCATTACTTACAACATGGGCGTTGGTCAGTATCATGTTACCTTCAACCACACAACCGGAGCCGGAGGTTTCCCTGAGAGCTTCGGTGCTCCATGGAATGTAATAACTGTAGGCCATGCTGTTTGTGTATATCTTTACCATCGCCTGATCTATATCGGTTGCATGGCCGGCTGTGAAGAAAATAAATACAGGAAGTAATGTCCAGAGTTTCATTGTGATCCTTACATCTGAGTTTTCATGGGTGAATTCTGCTGCAGCCGTATTCTAATTGAAGGATTATGCTTCCGCCATTTCCACGAATTTGGGGCCGGGCCTGACATTTAAACATTTCCAACATCGCCCCACGGGGACATGCAACTCTATGCGTGTCCCCGCAAATAAATGTTTAAATGTCAGGCCCGGCCCCAGATTGTTACTTATTGTTACAGGAGGAAAGGATTACTGTTACACAGATGCTGTAGGAACAGCACAGAAGAATTGGTTCGAACAGGAAACCGGGAGGTGTAAAATGTTCTTACTCATCTGTGCTGTTGTTCTGTTTCCGCAGGATCTGGTTAACAGGGAATGTCATGTTGAATCCAATGATGCTGAGGTTCGTTCTGTGCTGGACGGCAGAGAATTAATGGCGGACCTGAATGATGAGGCGTCCTCGAAGAATATTGGTTTCTGGATGACTTTTTATGGCTCTGACTACACTTTATCGATTACAGACACAATGACAATATCGCAGGACGAGACTCTTGATTGTAATGTCCTTGTATCCGGAGAAGGGCTGCTTCATATCGTCAATGGAGCGAAACTGACTCTTATCGGAGCCCTTTACGAAATGGATAACGGTCAGGTCATACTTGATAATGGATACCTGTATGTTCCTCAGGAATACAATTCGCAGTATCCGCATATAATGTACGGAAACTCAAGATTTGAAGCCGTGGGTAACTCGGAGGTGTTCGGGAACACGGTGTATCGAACGGTAATGTACGACAATACGGAGTTCCTTTCA